>JAWLGN010000216.1:0-9274 GCA_041685075.1 Bryobacteraceae bacterium | reverse complement strand
CCACCTCCTGCCGTCGAACGGCGAAGAAATGGACCGGTCCGGGAGGCGTAACAGTCGCCACCTGCAACCCGCGGCTGTTGAACAGAAGCAACGCCTGACCATGGTCGTCGCTTTGATAAACCGCCAGGTTGCCCCAGTCGTCGGCGGCGATCGCGTGATGCGGACCGCCCGGCGCCGCCACCACGTTCAAAATGGTCTCCTGGAGATCCGTCTGCACGATCTTCGAACCCGATTGGTTCATCCCACTGCGGTTCACGAGAAAATACAGGCCGCTCGAAGTAGCGGCAAAGTCGCTGACGCGCTCTCCTGCACGTATGCGATTCCAGGTGGAAGGTATGAGCCGGAGCTAAAGCTCGACCGGAGGCGGGCTACCCATGTGCGGCGAAAAGTACGAGACATACAGCCATAATCCCGAAATAACTTCGTGTCGCCGCGCCGCGCGCCTGCGGCCTCCGAGACTTCGCCGAACATACAGCCGCAAACCCGCCATAACTTCGCGGGTTGGCTATAAGTGAGTCGGGTATCATGACAGCAACCAGCCAGGAGACCCCATGAGGATCAAGGCTAGCCCGCTGCCCTTGGGTCTGGGGACGGTATGAAAACACACCCGGCGCAGTGCGCATCCCTCAAGGAGCGGTTGCCGAAGGTCGCCTGTAGATCACTTTCCCGTTAAAAATCGTGATCTCCACCCGCGCCTTCGCAATCGCCTCCGGCGCGATACTCAGGATGTCGTCGCTCAGCACCACCATGTCCGCCAGCTTGCCCGGCTCGATCGATCCCTTTTCGTCTTCCTCGAAGCTGGCATAGGCCGAACCCATGGTGAACGCCCGGATGGCTTCCCCCACCCCGATCTTCTGCTCCGGAATCCAGCCCTCCGGGCGCTTGCCGTCCAGCGTGGCGCGCGTCACCGCGGCATAAATCCCCATCAGCGGTTCGAGAGGCGCCACGTACCAGTCCGACCCGAAGGCCAGCACTGCCCCGCTATCCAGCAGCGAGCGAAAGGCATAGCTCCCCCGCGCCCGCTCCGCCCCGATGCGGTCCTCCGCCCAACGCCCGTCGTCTATTGCGTGGTACGGCTGCATGGAAGCGACCACCCCCAGCTTCCCGAACAGCGGAATCTCCTCGGCCCGCAGGTGTTGCGCATGCTCGATCCGGAAGCGCCGGTCGCGAGCCCCGTTCTCCTTCGCCACCGCTTCGAAGAGCCGCAGCACCGTCTGGTTGGCCCGGTCCCCTATGGCATGGACCATCACCTGCAGCCCGGCGCGGTCCGCCCCCGCGACGCGTTTTCGCAGCTTTTCCTCCGGAATCATGTCATCGGCAGCCAGCCCCGCGGTCTCCGGCGCGTCGGCGTAGGGCGCGAAAAACAGCGCCGTGGTCGAACCCAGGGAGCCGTCCGCAAAAGCCTTCAATCCGCCGATTTTCAGTCGCGCATCTCCGAAACCGGCCCGCACCCCCACCCGCGCCAGCCGCTCCCACGCGGCCAGCGGCTGCACCGCGTAGATCCGCACCGTCAGCTCTCCCCGCCGCCGCAGCTCCTGGTACACCCCCAGAATTTCCGGCGAGGCCGACATATCCTGCACGCTCGTCACCCCGTTCTCCGCCGCGTGCCGCAGGGCCGCCCGGATCGCCTCCGTCAGCTCCCGCTCGTCCGGCGGCGGGATCACCCGCGCCACCCGCGCCATGGCGGCATCCTTCAGCACCCCCGTGGGTTCTCCCCGCTCATCCCGCACGATGGCCCCGCCCGGCGGATCCGGCGTCTCCCGCGTAATCCCCGCCAGCCGCAGCGCCAGCGAGTTCGCCAGCGCCATGTGGCCGTCCAGCCGGTTCACGAAAACCGGGTGCTCCGGCGTCACATCGTCGATCCACCCCCGCTCCGGAAGCGCCGCGGGTCGCCAGTTCTCGTGGTCCCAGTCGCCCCCCAGGATCCACCGCCCCCGGGGCTGCCGCGCCGCGAACGCCCGCAGCCGCTCCCGAAACTCCTCCCGCGACCGCGCATCCCGAAGCTGCACCGAGGCCAGGTTCCGCCCGCCCGTATAAAAATGGACGTGCGCGTCGTTAAACCCCGGCAGCACCAGCCGGCCGCCCAGGTCCAGCACCTCGGTCTTCGGTCCCACCCAGCGCCGCACCTCTTCCGTGCTCCCCACCGCCCGAATCCGCTCCCCCATCACCGCCACCGCCCGGGCGGCCGGCTGCGCCGGATTCACGGTCCACACCCTGGCATTCAGCAAAACCAGGTCGGCGGCCGGCTGCGCCGCCGCCCAGCCCGCGGCAAACAGAAACATAGCCACTCTCATGCGATCTCCCGATTCTAGATGCAACCCGGAATGCGGCGCAATCCCGGGCGGACCCCCCGGTCCGCGGCCCGGCCCCCGCTCGCCCCCAGCCTGCCCGCCACCAAAATAAATTTTTTGTTTTCTGCAATTTACCGCTGTCTCCCAGGCTTCGCGCCTATGCTATTGATGCTTGCCTGTGCGATACTTGTGATAGAACCGATAATGTCGCAGTTAGACGAGGCGGTTGCCCGTTACCACAAACTCTTGGAAAGCCAGGATTTGGCCTGGGCCGATGACCTGCAGAAACGCATGGAGACGGAAATGCTTTCTGCCGGGGGACGCTTGGTCTGTCCCTTCCTCCGCCCCAACTTCATCACCCGGCGCCAGTACACTTCCCTGGTGAAATCCGGCGAAGCGCTCATCCGCGCCATCGACCGCATGGAGCGGATGGTGCTCACTTCTCCCGCCCTGCTGGCGAGGCTCGAACTGCTCCCCGCGGAAAAGATGCTCGCCGGTATCGATCCCGGCTACGACGCCGTGGAAGTGGCCGCGCGGCTGGACTCCCATCTCTGCAACGGCTCCCTGCACTTCGTCCAATACAACGCCGACTCCCCCACCGGCGCCGGCTATGCCGAGGCCCTGGCGGACCTCTTTTACGACGCTCCCCCCATGAAGCAGTTCCGCAAGCGCTATCGCCTCACCCGCATGGGAGGCAAAAAGCACCTGCTCGCGGCCCTGCTCAAGGCATACAAGCAGTACGGCGGCAAGGGCCGGCCTAATATCGCCATCCTGGAGTTCCGCCCCCCCTACCACTTCGGCCGCAGCGAATACGAGATCTTCCGCGACGCCTTCCGCGCCGACGGCTACAACGTCGAAATCGTCTCCCCCGACCAGCTCGACTACCGTAACCGCGTGCTGCGCAAAGGCGACTTCGAGATCGACTTGGTTTACCGCCGGGTCAGCGTGCAGGAGTTCCTCATGCGCTTCGACCTCTCGCACCCCCTGGTGCAGGCCTACCGCGAGCGCGCCGTCTGCATGGTGAACAGCTTCCGCTCCGAACTGGCCCACAAGAAAGCCATGTTCGGCCTCCTCACCGACGAAACCCTCACCGCGAAATTCCCCATCGCCGAGCGCAAGGCCATCCGGCAGCACGTGCCCTGGACCCGCCTGGTGGCGCCGGGCAAGACCACTTACGGCTCCGAAACCATCGACCTGATCGACTTCATCCTCCAGAACCGCCCCCGGCTGGTGCTCAAGCCCAACGACGACTACAGCGACCAGCACACCTTCTTCGGCTCCGAGGTGAACGACTCCGGCTGGCAGCGCGCCCTCCGGCAGGCCACCCGCTTTCCTTACGTCGTGCAGGAGCGCGTCGAGCCGGTGCGCGCCGTCTTCCCCCTCTCCAATTGGGGACACCTCGAGTTCCGCGAGATGCAGGTGGATGTCCACCCCCACGCCTACCTGGGCAAGGTCCTGAGTTGTTCGAGCTGGGTTTCGACGGGCGGGACCGGTTTCTCCTCTTCCGCCGGGCTGGCCCCCACTTTCATCATCGAAAGAAAGGGCTGATCTTATTCTATTCGCACGGTGGCCCGCAGGTTGGCCACCCCCGCGGTGTACCGCTGGTCCGTCACCGAGACCGCCACCGCGTCCTCCAGCCAGTCATGCCACACGCCGTCCGGATCGTGAGACGCCGCGGTAAGGGTGTACTCGCCCGGGCATAGCTCCACCCGAAAGGCGAAGCTCACGGTCGTCGTCTCTCCCGCCCCCCGCGGCCCCGGCCGGATCCCCTCCAGTTCCGTGTTCGTGCCGTAGACGTTCACCCCTACCGGCGTGCGGATCATGATCCCCACCACCGGCTCCGCGACCGCCTCCCTGTACCGCACCGTCACCCGTACCACCGCCAGTTCGCCGCTGCGCCACACGCCCGTCGCGCGCCCGTTCTCGCCCAGCGTTTCGATCCCCGCCACCTCCGCGCGCCCGTCGCCCCGCCGCAGCCGCGCCTCCATGGCGGAGGGCGCCGTCTCGCCCCACTCCCGCAGCCGCGCCGCCACCCGGCAGCGATACGCCCTCAGCACCTCTCCCGGATCGCCGCGCCCCGCCAGCCGTCCCGCTTCCAGCCACCAGATTTCATCGCACATCCTCTCCAGCAGCTCTTCATCGTGAGACGCCAGCAGCACGGTCGCACCCGCGCGCCGCAGCCGCCCCATCGAAACCGCCGCGCGCTCCCGCACCAGCCGGTCGTGCCCGGCCAGCGCATCGTCCAGGCACAGCAGCGCGGCGGGTGAAAAATCGAGCCTCTCCCCCGCGCCCACCAGCCGCCGCGCCGCCGGCGCCTCCACGCTCCCCGCCTCCGGCATCTCCACACCGGCAGCCGCCCGCAGCAGCCGCGACTTCCCCGCGCCGTCTTCCCCTATAATCCCGATCACCGCGCCATCGGGAGCCGAGGCGCTGAACCCCGCCACGGGCGGCAGCGTGACATCGCGGAACGCAATCGCCATAACTCCCCAGGATACAGCCCCGGCTCAATCCACCGCTTCCACTTGGATTCGACCGCGAGCCGCTTTGCCACTGCCGCACTCCCTCGGACGGCAGCCTTCGCCCTGTGCAAGGCTGGCGCCCGTCAGCCCGCGTTTTCCACCAGCTCGCTCACAGCAAAATTGCCATTCGCGTCCTCGATCTGAATCAGCGCCCGCGTGCCGTCCTCCATCTCCAGCCAGAGCGGCTTGGCCTCCCGGACCGCGCGGTCTACCAGCTCGTCCTCCAAGCCCTCCACCAGCCCGCGCCCGCTCTTCAAAACCGGAACCGCCGCGCCCGCGGGGGAGACCTCGAAGTCCCTGCAAACCTTCATATCGTACCGGACCCCGAACCGCGCTCCTTCAATCTCCAGCTTTCCGTCGCCCACGAGTGTCGTAACCAGACGCCTTTGCTTCATCCCCCGCATTGTACCCCCCGCCTGCGGTCACCCGCGCCCCGAAATCCTTTTCCCCCTGCTTTCAACGCCTCACGGGCAACCGCCGCCGGCCCCGCCCATCGGCCGCCGTATCATAATTCGGGGCGCCCGCCGCCAGGGAAGCGCGGATCTCCCGGCGCCGGCGGCTCTCCGGGCAAGCTCCCGGCAAAAATACCGAACGAAGCCATTTTTCGCAACTAACAAACATGAAATCAGCCACTTGCCCCGGACAAAACGAACCCATAACTCACCCGCCGCGGGATAGAATTGCCGTAGAGATGCCGGACCCCGATCTGCTCGAGCGCATGCGTGCCGACTGGAACCAACGCGCCCGCGAAGACCCCCACTACTACGTCGCCTTCGGCCGCCGCCGCCAGGCCGACCCCGAGTTCTTCGCCACCGCCGCCCCCATCGTCACCCTGCTAGAAGCCGAACTCCCCCGCCTCCCCGGCCGCGTCGCCGCCCTCGAAATCGGCTGCGGCCCCGGACGCCTCCTCCGCCCCATGAGCCGCCATTTCCGCGAGATCCACGGCGTCGATGTCTCCGACGAAATGATCCGCCTCGCCCGCGAAAAGCTCCGCGGCCTCCCCAACACCCACGTTCACGCCACCACCGGCGCCGACCTCGGCCTCTTTGCCTCCGACACCTTCGACTTCGTCTACTCCTACGCTGTCTTCCAGCACATCCCCAGCGGCGAAGTCGTCTTCCGCTACCTCGAAGAAACTCGGCGCGTCCTCAAGCCGGACGGCATCCTCCGCTGCCAGATCAACGGCCTGCCCCCGACCGCCGCCCGCTATACCACCTGGGAAGGAGTGCGCATCGCCGCCGAGGAGGTCGCCGCCTTCGCCCGTCGTCACGACCTCCAGTTGCTGGCCCTCGAAGGCGCCCTCACCCAGTACATGTGGATCACCCTGCGCAAGCGACCGCGGGGCTGGAGCCAGTCCCTCACCCCGCGGCCCCACGCAGCCAGGCTCCGCGCCATCGTCAACACCCACACCGGAGAAGCCGTGGCGCCCGTCTCCGGACCTTACGCCGCCCTCTCCCTCTGGATCGAGCAGCTTCCCCCGGACTGCGATCTCAACAACCTCGAAGTCGCCGCCGATGGCCGCCCCTGCCGCCTCACCTACCTCGGCCACCCCGCCTTCGACGGCCTCGTCCAGTTGAACGCCACCCTCCCCCCCGACATGCGCACCGGCCTCGTCCCCGTCCAGGTGCGCTGGCTCGGCGAACCGCTTGCCGCCGGCTGGACCCGGCTCATCCCCCCGGGCCCCGCCGTCCCCGTGCTCTCCTCCCTTACCGACGGCATCAACCTGCTGGCCGAGCGCCGCTGCGAGAGCGGCACTCTCAAAGCCGTGGTCGAGAACGTCGGGCGCCCCGGCCAGTTCGCCGCTGAAATCGGCGGGCGGCCCGTGCGGGATCTCGACGTCTTCTGCGCGGACCCCTCGGCCGGCCGTTACGAATTCAACTTTCGCCTGCCGGAGGGCACCGCGCCCGGCGCCCACCCGCTCGTCCTGCGCATCGGCCGCCGCCTGCTCGCCGGCTTCCCCGTGGAGGTGGCCTGAATGCGCCGCATCGCCGCAGCGCTCGCCGCCTGCGCCGCCGGTGCGCTGCTCTTCCGCCCCGCTCCTGAAACCCGCACCATCGACCTCGGCGCCGGCGCCTTTGAAATCGCCGCCCCCATCGAAATCTCGGGCAGCCATCTCGAGGTGCGGGGCCATGGCGCCGTCCTGCGCGCCGCGCCCCACTTCCGCGGCCCCGCCCTGCTCCTCTGCCGCGGCTGCAGCCACGTCCGCTTCCAAGGCTTCACCCTCGACGGCAACCGCGCCGCTCTCGAAGCCCGCCTCCCCCTGCCGCCCTCCGACACCCCCTTCGCCCGCTTCACTCCCCACAACGGCATCCTCCTCCAGGGCGCCCGCGACGTGCGCATTGAAAACGTTCGCTTCCGCGAAATTGCCGGCTTCGCCATCCTCGCCAGCCGCTCCGCGGGCGTGCGCGTCCGCGCCGTCCAGGTGCGCGACTCCGGCTCTCGCAATCCCCTCGGCCGCAACAACACCACCGGCGGCATCCTCTTCGAGGACGGCTCCACCCGCTTCCAGGTGGTTGACTCCCAGTTCGAGAACATCCTGGGCAACGGCATCTGGACCCACTCCCGCTACACCGCCCCGCGCAACCGCAGCGGCCTCATCGCCGGCAACCGCTTCCACCGCATCGGCCGCGACGCCATCCAGGTGGGCCACGCCAGCGGCGTCCGGGTCGAGCATAACCAGGGCAGCGAGATCGGCTACCCCTTCGAAGCCGTGGACATCGAAAACGGCGCCACCCCCGTAGCCATCGATACCGCCGGCAACGTCGACCGCACCGCCTACCTCCACAACCGCTTCCGCGAGGTCAACGGCAAGTGCATCGACCTCGACGGCTTCCACCACGGCGAGGTCCGCTACAACCAGTGCGTCAACCGCCTCACCGCCGAAGACTATCCCCACGGCCACTACGGCATCGTGGTGAACAACTGGAACCCGGACATGACCTCCGAGGGCATCACCATCGCCGACAACACCATCGACGGCGCCAAGTTCGGCGGCATCTTCCTCCTGGGCAGCGGCCACCGTGTGCTGCGCAACCGCCTCCTCAACCTGAACCTGGCCGGCTGCAACGAGAGCGCCGCCCGGTACGGCTGCATCGCCATCCAGGGCGAGCCGGACGTGCTCCAGGCAGGCATCTACCTCGGCCGCATCGCCGCCGAATGGGCCCAGAAGCGCGCCTCCCCCTCCAGCCGCCACCTCATCCGTTGGAACGAAATCTCCGGCCACCGCATGGACCGCCGCTGCATCCTCGCCGCCCCCGGGGTCCACCCCGCCGAGAGCGACATTCGCGACAACCGCTGCCTCGCGGCGGCCCCATACGCTAAAATAAGGAAGATCCATCCCCGGGAGGAATAAACCTATTGCAATCAGCGATCCTGGCCTTGGAGGACGGCACCGTCTTCGAAGGCACGAGTATTGGTGCGCGCGCTGAACGGGCCGGCGAAGTCGTCTTTAACACCGCCCTCACCGGCTACCAGGAGATCTTCACCGATCCTTCCTATTCCGGCCAGATCGTCATCCTTACCAACCCCCAAATCGGCAACTACGGAACCACCCCGGAGGATAACGAAGCGGACCGGCCCTACCTCGAAGGCCTGGTGGTGCGGGACTTCTCTCCCACCGCCAGCAACTGGCGCTCGGCCGAGGACGCCGCCCGCTTCCTCGACCGCCACGGCCTGCCCATCGTCACGGACCTGGACACTCGCGCCCTGGTGCGCCACCTGCGCACCCGAGGCGTCATGCGCGGCGTTCTCTCCGCCCTCGGGAAGGACCCCGCGGAGCTGGTCGAAAAGGCCCGCTCCATCCCCACTATGACGGGCCTCGACCTCGCCAGCCGCGTCTCCACTCCCGAACCCTACCCGTGGACGCAGCCCGTCGAAGCCTGCTCCCCCTCCGAGGTCGTGCCGCCCCCTGCCGAGCCGCGCTTCCACGTCGTGGCCTACGACTTCGGCATCAAGCGCAACATCCTGCGCTGCCTCGTGCACGTGGGCTGCCGCGTCACCGTGGTGCCCTCCCTCACCTCCGCCGCCGACGTCCTGGCCCTCGACCCCGACGGCGTCTTCCTCTCCAATGGACCCGGCGACCCCGAACCGCTCCACGCTCAGCAGGACGCCATCCGCGGCCTCCTCGGCCGCAAGCCCATCTTCGGCATCTGCCTGGGACACCAGTTGCTCGGCATCGCCGCCGGCGGCCGCACCTATAAGCTGAAATTCGGCCATCGCGGCGCCAACCACCCGGTCATCAATCACCTCACCGGCCGCGTCGAGATCACCTCCCATAACCACGGCTTCGCCCTGGAGGCCGGCTCGCTCGACCCCCAGGAAATCGAGATCACCCACATCAATTTAAACGACCAGACGGTCGAAGGTTTCCGCCACCGCAACCTCCCCGCTTTCGGCGTGCAGTACCACCCCGAAGCGGCGCCCGGTCCCCGCGACTCCCATTACCTTTTCCACGACTTCGTAAAA
>JAWLGN010000215.1:0-9427 GCA_041685075.1 Bryobacteraceae bacterium | reverse complement strand
GAAGCTTTTCGCTGCATCGTATTCTCCGAATCTCCAGCATAGTCCGGCGTGCTGCACACCCGCCCGCGAGAGTGTACGATATCTCATGTTGTGAACACGCCTGAGATAGCGGTGCGGCAGGGTAGACGCCAGGCGCCCCACGCAAAGTGGCTGGAGAGGGCGGTGAAACGGGGCGCGCGGGGCATCGACAACCTCCTCGCGGGACGCTGGACGGTGCGTGCTCTGTTGATTGTGCTTGGAATATCCCTCTTCCGGGCTTTCCCGAGCTATGACGCCCTGCGCACCGAGTTTGTCGATGAGAAATGGCGCTCGGCCCAGGTTAAATTCGACCGGCCTCTGGCTGATACCAGCCGGTTGTTCCCGCCCGGCTCCCACGAAAGCCAACTGACGTTCCGCCTGACCGCCCCCGCTGGTGGCAAAAGTCTGTGGGCTGCGCCGGAATGGCATGCTGATGTTTTTCGCCATCGCCGGCATCGTCCTTCTTTACGCCGTTCTGCATCTGGCCCATGAAGCCGGCCAGGGCAGCAGGAGGGTCGCCCTGTTTATGTGCCTGTCGCTCGCCAGCGTCTGGCCGGGTGTAATGGCCTTTCATGAACTGCGAGGCGGCTATTACGACGCCCTCGCCCTGTGCCTGCTCATGCTGGGGCTGGTTGCGCGGCGATGAGTCATCACGGCCCTTCTGGTGTTCGCGGCGGCCTGGACGGATGAAAGGGCGGTTCTCGCCGCGGCGTTTTTACTTTTGTATCGTGCGGAGGAGGGAGTTCTAAGCGGAAAGCTGCCACGCTTTTCGCGTGCGGAGCCTATCCGGGCGTCCGAGCATACGTGGTAGCCGCTCACTCGTATTCAGCCGTGCCGGGCGGCGTAGGATTCTCGGTGCTTGTCGACCAACTCAACATCATGCCGCTGGCGATCTGGAGCGGCCTGGGAGGCGCCTGGCTGCTGGTTGGGGCGGCCCTGCCGGCACTGTTGTCCCAGAAGCGCTATCGAGCGGCGCTGGCGTTCGCCGGGGCACTGGTTGTAATGGTGGGTGGGGCACTCCTTGTCGTCGACGTCACCCGGAGCATGGCTTACTGCCTGCCCGCGGTTTTTGTGGCGCTCACCGTTCTGAGCCGCAGCGAGCCGCACAAAAGGCTGGAGCGGCTTACCGCAATCAGCGCCGCCGTTTCCCTGGTCGTCCCGACGTTCTATATCGAAGGCAGCGCCGGAGTGTGGTGGCTCTATCCGCTTCCGGTTCAACTGGGGCGCTGGATCTCCTGACGGTGACGGTGTGCGCCTAACCCGCCGCCTCTGCCTGTCCGGGCACGGCGAGGTCCACGCCCTCCCAGCGCGCCACTACGGCGCTCGCCAGGCAGTTGCCCAGCACGTTCACCGAAGTGCGCGCCATGTCCAACACGGCATCCACCCCCAGCAGCACCGCCACCCCTTCCATGGGTAGCCCGAAGGTTCCCAGCGTGCCCGCCAGGATCACCAGCGAAGCGCGCGGCACGCCGGCCACGCCCTTGCTCGTGAGCATGAGGGTCAGCATCATGAGCAATTGCTGGCCAAACGAGAGGTCCACGCCCGCTGCCTGCGCCACGAAGATCGAGGCCAGCGAGAGGTACAGGGTGCTGCCGTCCAGGTTGAAGCTGTAGCCGGTGGGCAGCACAAACCCCACAATGTGCTTGGGTACGCCGAAGCGTTCCATGTTCTCCAGCGCCCGCGGCAGCGCCGCTTCGCTCGAAGAAGTCGAAAAGGCGATCAGGAACGGCTCGCGGGCGGCCTGGAAGAAGCGCCGCGCGGGGACGCGGGCAATCGCCACCACTGCCCCCAGCACCCCCACCACGAAGATGGCCTGCGCCGCATACATCGTGAGGATCAGCTTACCCAGCCCGAACAGCACGCCGAAGCCCTTGCTCCCCACCGTCACCGCGATGGCCGCGCCCACGCCGAACGGCGCCAGGTACATGACGTACCGGGTATAGCGGAACATCACTTCGGCCAGCGACTCGCAGAAGGCCACCACCGGTTGCGCTTTCTGTCCGATGGCCGCGCACGCCGCGCCGAACAGGAAGGAGAAGACCACGATCTGCAGCACGTCGCCGCGCGCCATGGCGTCGATCACGCTGGCCGGGAAGACGTGCTCCAGCACGCTCGCCAGGCTCACTTCGGTCCGGGGGACGGCGGCTTCGGCGGCTGTAGCTTCGAGACTCATGCCTTCCCCGGGGCGCACCAGGTTCACCGCCCCCAGCCCCAGAAATAGCGCCACCGTGGTGACGATCTCGAAGTAGACGATGGCTTTCAGCCCGATGCGGCCCATGCGCTTCAGGTCGCCGCTGCCCGCCACCCCGGCTACCAGGGTGGCGAAGATCAGGGGCGCGATGATGGAGCGGATCAGCCGCAGAAAGATTGACCCCACCGGCGCCAGCGCCTGCGCGGGACCGGGCGCCGCAACGCCCAGCGCGACCCCGACCCCCATCCCGATGAAGATCCAGGCCGTCAGGGAGAGCCGCCTCAACGCTCCCCCCACTTCAACTTGCTCCGCAGCACGTCGAAGAACATCATGCGGGGCGGGCGGATCAGGTGCAGCCAGTGGCCCGAACTCCGGCACACGATCCAGTCGCCGTTCTCCAGCGGTTTCCCGATCTGCCCGTCGATGGTGAGAAAGATCGAGCCGTTTTCGCCGTGGCACTGCACCCGGACGGTACTGGTCGCCGGCACAATCACCGGCCGGTTGGTGAGCATGTGGGGGCAGATGGGGGTGAGGCAGATGGCCGGCACCGAGGGGAAGATGATGGGCCCGCCGGCCGAAAGCGAATAAGCCGTGGAGCCGGTGGGAGTGCAGATGATGAGGCCGTCGGCCTTGTAGGCGCAGACGAACTGATCGTCCACGTGGGCGTCCAGGTCCACCATGCGGGCCAGCGCGGCTTTGGTGAGCACCACGTCGTTGAGCGCTTCGTAGCTGGCCACGGTTTGGCCGCAGCGCTGCACCTCGGCATGCAGGAAGCGGCGCCGCGCCATGCGGTGCTCGCCGCGCAGCACGCGCTCCAGCTCGGGGTAGAGTTCATCCACCGTGATGGCGGTGAGGAAACCCAGCCCACCCAGGTTGACGGGGAAGAGCGGAATCTCCCGCTGGCCGATGGCGCGGGCGGCGGAGAGCAGCGTGCCGTCGCCGCCCAGCACGATCACCAGGTCGCAGCCCTCGGGAACCTCCGCCCGGGGCAGGGTCAGCTTCGAGGGGCCGTAGGCCGCGGTCTCCTGGTCGCTGCGCACCTCGATGCCGCGCTTTTCCAGCCACTCCAGCAGCGCCGGCACCAACTCGTAGGCCTGGGTAACGCCCGGCTTCGAGATCATCCCGATGGTCTTAATGTTCTGCATACAGCAGGAATTCCTTGTTCCCTTCGGCGCCCAGAATGGGGCTTTCCATCAGCCGGGTGCGGAAGCCCAGGGCCTCCATCGCGGCCGACACGCGGGCGCAGGCGGCGCGGTGCAGCTCCGGGTCCCGCACGATACCGCCCTTGCCCACCTGGCCCCTGCCCACTTCGAACTGCGGCTTCACCAGCACGATCATCTTCCCATCCGGCAGGAGCAACGGCGCCACCGCCGGAGCCACCAGGGTAGCGGAGATGAAGCTCACGTCCATCACCGCCAGGGCGGCGTGCTCCCCGATTTCGTCGAACCGCAACTCACGCGCATTGACTCCTTCGTGTACCACAACCCGGGGGTCGTTGCGCAGCTTCCAGTCCAGTTGGCCGGCGCCCACGTCCACGGCGTGCACGCGCGCGGCGCCGCGCTGCAGCAGCACATCGGTGAAGCCGCCGGTGGAAGACCCGACATCCAGGCAGACCAGGCCCTCGACCGAGACGCCGAAGCCGTCCAGCGCGGCGGCCAGCTTGTAACCGCCGCGGCTCACGTAAGGCGGCCGCGCAAGCACCTCGATGGCGGCATCCTCCGCAACCGCCTGGCCCGGCTTGGCGCCCTTCTGCCCGTCGACCAGCACCTCGCCGGCCATGATCAGCGCCTGGGCCTTCTCGCGCGACTCCGCCAGGCCCCGCTCCACCAGCAGCCGGTCGAGCCGCTTCTTCATGACTTCCGGCTGACGATCAGGTCGGCCAGCTCGTGCAGCCGCGCGGCGCGCTCACCGAACGGCGCCAGGCTGGCATGCGCGGCGGCGCACTCGCGCTCGGCCATGCGGTGCGATTCCTCCACGCCATAGACCGCCGGGAAGGTGATCTTGTGCTGCTCGGCATCCTTCCCCGCGGTCTTCCCCAGGTCTTCCGAGGTGGCCTCCACGTCCAGCAGGTCGTCGACGATCTGGAAGGCCAAACCCACGTGCTCGCCATAGCAAGAGAGCGCCTCGTATTCGCTTTCGGATGCGCCGCCCGCCACTGCCCCGATGCGCAGGCTGGCGCGCAGCAGCGCACCGGTCTTGGCGCGGTGAATGGTCTCGAGCAGTTCCGGCGTGGGGGTGCGATGCTCGCCCTCCAGGTCGAAGACCTGCCCCCCGATCATCCCGCCCACGGTGCCGGACGCGGTAGCCAGCTCCGCTACCATGCGGCACTTTCGCGCTTCGTCGATGCCTTCGAGCGATGCCAGTGCCTGGAAGGCCAGGGTGAGCAGCGCATCGCCGGCCAGAATAGCCATGGCTTCGCCGAAGACCTTGTGGCAGGTGAGCTTGCCGCGGCGGTAGTCGTCGTTGTCGAGCGCCGGCAGGTCGTCGTGGATGAGGGAGTAGGTGTGGACCAGCTCCAGCGCGCAGGCCGCCGGCGTGTGGGGCGCGCCCGCCACTACCGTGGCCGCTTCCATCGACAGAATGGGCCGGATGCGCTTGCCTCCGGCGAACAGGCTATACCGCATGGCGCGGTGAATCACTTCCGGAGGCGCCGTCTCCGGAGGGACCAGGCGATCGAGTTCCGCATCCACCAGGCGCTGTTGTCGAGCGAGGTATTCGCGCAGGTTCATGTCTGGTCTGGCCGGAAGGGTTCGGGCTGGATCTTGCTCTCTTTGCGGGTCAGCATCTCTACGCGCGTTTCGGCGTCTTCGAGCTGCTTGCGGCAGGTCTCGCTGAGGTTCACGCCCTTTTCGAACAGTTCGAGCGAGCGTTCCAGGCTCAGGTCGCCGGCCTCCAGCTCCTGGACCACGCGCTCCAGCTCCTCCAGACAGGCTTCAAACGAAGGCGTGGATTGATCTTCGGCCATGCCCCATTCTAGCTTGGTGGAGCCGGCGGCGGCGCCGCCCGCTATACTCGATGATGTGGGAGCAGCATCTTTACCGCGCAGCGTGCGCTGGCGGGACTGGTCCGGCTCCGGACTCGAGCACGCCGTCCTCAGCGCCACGCCAGAGTCGATCGAGACGCAATCGGCCGTCATTGGCGGCCCTGTAGACGGCGGGTTTGCGGCCGTGTAGTCGCTGCGGCTGGATGCCGCCTGGAATCTCCAGGAGGCGCGGTTCTCGGAATTGGGGACCGGCCGCAGGCTCCACCTGCGCCGCGAGCCGGGCGGCGCCTGGTTCGAGGGCGACGGCCGCCCGCTTCCGGAACTGCAGGATGCAACCGAGGTGGATCTCCCGGTCACCCCCCTGACCAACACACTCCCCATCCGCAGGCTGGGGCTGGAGGTCGGGCAGTCCGCCGAAATCACCGTGGCCTATGTCGAGATCCCGGGCCTTACGGTCACGGCCAACCGCCAGCGCTATACACGCCTCTCCGCCGCCGTTTACAAACTCGAGGCGGTGGGCAGCACCTTCGCCCGCGATATCACGGTCGACGAGCACGGGCTGGTGATCTACTACCCGGGGCTGTTCCAGCGGATCTGGTGAGCCTTACTGCCAGTCGGAGGCTTCGCCGAACCTGCGGCCCTTGAGCGACGGGGCGATGGAGCGCAGCAGGCCGGTGAGCACACCGCCTGCCCCCACTTCGACGCATTGCTCCACCCCCTGGCCGGCAAGATAGCGTATCGAGTCGGCCCAGCGCACCGGGTTGGGAACCTGCTGATAGAGTCCCTCCCGAGCCTCGGCCGCGGTTCGAATCTCCTTGGCCTGCCAGTTATTTACGAGCGGATACTTCAAGTCGTGGAAGAGGGTTTTCTCGAGATCCGCCGCCAGGCATTCCTGGGCCGGCTTCATCAAGGCGCAGTGGAAGGGGGCGCTCACGGGCAACAACACCGCCCGCCGCGCGCCGGCGGCCTTGGCCAGTTCGATGGCGCGCTGGACGGCGCCGGCGTGCCCGGCGATGACCACCTGGTCCGGCGAGTTCAGGTTGGCGGCGCTCACGATTTCGCCCTGCGCGGCCTCGGCCAGCACGCCTTCCAGTTTGTCCGCCGGAAGGCGCAGCAGCGCGGCCATGGCGCCCACGCCGGGCGGTACGGCCTGCTGCATGTACCGGCCGCGGTTGCGCACCAGGCGAACGGCGTCGGCAAACTCCAGCGCCCCGGCCGCTACCAGCGCCGAATACTCGCCCAGGCTGTGGCCGGCCACGTAATCCGGCTCCACCCCTTTCTCCCGCAACACCGCGAAGGCGGCCGCCGAGACGGTTAACAGCGCCGGCTGCGTGTTTTCGGTCAGCTTGAGGGCCTCTTCCGGTCCTTCGAAGCACAGTTTCGAGAGCGAAAAGCCGAGCGCCTCGTCGGCCTGCTCGAAGATGGAACGCGCGGCGGCGTGGCAGTCGTAGAGACTCTTCCCCATGCCGGCATACTGGGAGCCCTGGCCGGGGAACAGGAATGCGGTTTTGGGTGCCAAATTGAAATTATAGCGGTCCCGCGCGCGAGGTAGACTGGGTGGGGTGCGCATGATGCGGCTTACGGTTGCGAGTTTGTTGCTGCTTTCGTTCACGATGGGCGCGGCGCCGCCTGAAACACCCGCCGAGCGCGATGCCCGGATGCGCTGGTGGCGCGAGGCGCGCTTCGGCATGTTCGTCCACTGGGGTTTGTACTCCGGGTTGGCCGGCACCTGGGAGGGCAAGCCGGTGGGCGAGCGCGGCGGCATGGAGTGGATCCAGCAGCGCGTGAAGGCCGATACCGATACCTATGCCGGCCGCGCCATCCCGCTCTTCAAGCCCCGGGCAGGCTTCGCACACCAGTGGGCGCGGCTCGCCAAACAGGCCGGCTGCCGTTACGTGGTGGTGACCTCCAAGCACCACGACGGCTTCGCGCTGCACGATTCCAAGGTGAGCGACTTCGACGCCGGCAGCGTGCTCGGCCGCGACCTCATCCGCGAAATCGTGGACGCCTGCCGCGCCGAGGGGCTGCGCGTCGGCTTCTATCACTCCGTCATAGACTGGCACCACGCGAAGTACGAGTACGCACGCTCGAAACAACTGCCCCACCCGCTGCGCGGCCGTCCCTATCCCAACGGGCAGCGCGATCACGCCCGCTACCTCGAGTTCCTCCATGCCCAGGCGGACGAACTGGTCTCCAACTACGGCCCCATCGACATCCTCTGGTGGGATTACAGCTCGCAGGATTTTCAGGGGCAGGAGGCCTGGCGTGCCTTCGACCTGATGGCCAAAGTGCGGGCCAAACAGCCGGCCATCATCATGAACAACCGCCTGTTCCGTATTCCCGAAGCGGGCTTCACCGGCATGGGCACCGCGGCCATCTCGCCCCGGATGGACCCGAAGTACGGCGACTTCATCACGCCCGAGCAGCATATCCCGGCCACCGGCATGCCCGGCGTGGACTGGGAAACCTGCATGACCATGAACACCACCTGGGGCTACAGCGAGCACGACCACGCCTGGAAGTCGGGCCGCACCCTCATCCGCAACCTGATCGATATCGCCAGCAAAGGCGGCAACTACCTGCTGAACATCGGCCCCAAGGCCGACGGCACCGTTCCGCCTCAGAGCGTCGAGGCGCTGGAGACGATCGGCCGCTGGATGCAGGTGAACGGCGAGGCCATTTACGGCACCGGGCCCTGCGATTTCGAAAAGCTCGAATGGGGCCGTTGCACGCGCAAACAACTGCCCGGCGGCGCGGCGCGGCTCTACCTGCATGTCTTCGACTGGCCGCAGGACGGCAAGCTGGTGGTGCCCATGGACGCCGCCGGCGCAAACGCGCGGCAGCTCGCCGGCGGCAGGTCTCTCCCGGTGACCTCATCCGGTGGGCAGACCTCGATCGCGGTGGGCGACAAGGCTCCCGACGCCGACGCCTCCGTCATCGCGCTGGACCTGCGCAAGTAGCTCGCCCGCCGCCGCCCCCCTGCCGCCGCGGCGCCGGCCTGCGCTAGAATCACTAGAAGCATGTCGGGGCTTCCCGGACTGGTGTTGAGGAACGCGCTGCGCAACCGCAGGCGGAGCGTTCTTACGGTCCTCAGCATCGCCGCATCACTGTGCATTCTGGGGATTGTGGGGGTGCTCTACTACGCCTTCTTCCTCACCCCTGCGGACGAGAGCCGCGCCCTGCGGCTGATCATTCGCAACCGCGTCTCTCTGGCCAACCCCATCCCGCGCTCCTACCAGGCCGTTGTCGAGCAGATCCCCGGGGTGGAAGCGGTCATGATCTTCCAGTGGTTCGGCGGCACCTACAAGGACAGCCGAGACCCGAACAACTTCTTTCCGCGCTTCGCCGTGGAAGCAGACAAGCTGGACGTGATCTTCCCCGAGTACCGCGTCGCGCCTGACGAGCAGCAGGCCTTTCTGCGCGACCGCCAGGGCTGCCTGGTCGGGCGCAGGCTGGCCGACCGTGCCAACTTCAAGATCGGGGATCGCGTGCAGCTTCAGGGCGACATCTTCCCCATCACCCTGGAACTGGTGGTGCGGGCCATCTACGACTCCGACCGCGACAACGAGAACCTCATCTTCCACTACGACTACCTCAACGAGCTGATGCGTGCCCGGGGGCGGGGCATGGTAGACGTGGTCTCCAACTACGTTGTGCGCGTCAGCAGCCTGGCGGATGTCGAGCCGGTCACCCAGGCCATCGACGAGCGCTTCCGCAACTCTCCCCAGCAGACCAAAACCGAAACCGAAGCGGCCTTCGAGATGAGCTTTCTCTCCTTCCTCGGCAACGTGAAGGCGTTTCTGCTCATCATCTCCAGCGCCGTCACCTTCACCATCCTGCTGGTCAGCGGCAATACCATGGCGATGTCGGTACGGGAACGCATCCGGGAGGTGGGGGTGCTCAAGACCCTGGGGTTCAACAGGGGGCGCATCCTGGGGATCATCCTTGGGGAGTCGGTCACCCTTTCGCTGGTCGGAGGCGTGCTTGGCCTGTTGCTGGCGGCGGGACTCTGCGCGGTGGCGCGCCAGGGGCCATCCCTGATCACCGATGTAACGCGCCTGCGGCTGAACGGACCGATTATCGCGGTGTGCCTGGTGGTGGCGGCCGGAATCGGCATCCTCAGTTCGCTCTGGCCTGCCGCCGCGGCGGCGCGCAAGTCCATCGTGGAGGCGCTGCGTTACAACGATTGAGCCATGGCCGTTCCCATCAGCTACAGCATCCGCAACCTGACGGCG
>JAWLGN010000214.1:0-9439 GCA_041685075.1 Bryobacteraceae bacterium | reverse complement strand
AAGGAGACGGTGGATATCCTGGTGCACCCGGCGGCGGCCAACCGGCGCTCCTTCGACCTCGCCCTGACGCTCGAAGCGGTGGAAGTCCCGGTGGAGTTCGCGGGCACCACAGAGGGCAACAAGGGTTACGGCGGTCTCTCGTTCCGTTTCGGGCCGCGGGAAGCCACCGCCATCACGACGGACAAAGGGAAGGAGCCGCGCGACAGCGACATGGCGCCGCACCCCTGGGCACAACTGGAGGCCGTCTACCAGGGCCGCCGCGCCAGCGCCCGCATCGACATCGACCCCAGCCATCCGGACTACCCCAACGGCTGGTGCCTGCGCCACTACGGTTTCCTGGGGGTGAACTACCCCGGGCGAAAAACCGTCACTATGGAGCCGGGAAAGCCGCTGGTCTTGAAGTACCGGGTGACACTGGGGGAGGGGTGAGGCCGCCGCAAGGGCCGGCATGTGTGCTACCGTAAGGGCCTGCAGTATCGGGGTTCCCATGGGTTGCCTGTACCGTCACGGCCTTCCGGCGTCAATCATTCTCTTTAGCCTGATCACGGATACTGCGCAGGCGCAGAGCCCTGAATGGGTCCCTGTGGCGCCCCAGCCGCCCGCGGCGTCGGCCTCCGGCCGGAACGTAATGAGCGGCGTGGCCGGGCGCATCGGTTCGGAGGTGAGCACCGGCTTCACCATCCTGGCGCGCGATCATGCGCTGCTGTGGAGCAGCCCCGTGCGCTCACCCGAACGGGCATGGAAAACCGCGCTGCCCCTGGTTGCCGTTACCGCCGTCTCGTTGCAGTTCGACCGGCGGCTGCTGGCGGCCTTGCCGAAGTCCGGAGACACGATGCGATATTCCAAGGCGGTTTCGCAGGCCGGGACCTATTACACCCTGGGGGCGGCCGCGGGGGCCTTCGTCGCGCTTGGCGCGGCCGCCGGTAACCGGCGGGCGGTGGAAACGGGCCTGCTCGCGGCGGCTTCGGTGGCGCACGTCGAGTCGATCGCCCAAATCCTCAAGTACGCCGCCGGACGGGAACGGCCCGATTTCGAAACCGGCACTCACGGGCGCTTCTGGCAACGCCAGCAGTCCTTTCCCTCGGGGCATGCCATGGCCACCTGGGCGGTGGCCACCATCATCTCCAAGGAGTACAGCGATAACCGGTTCATCCGGTACGGAATTTACGCGTTTCCTATTCTGGTGAGCGTCTCGCGGATCGGCGCGCAGCGCCATTTTCCGACCGACGTCATCGCCGGCGGCGCGCTGGGGCACTTCATCGGTAGCTGGTTGTACGACCGGCACCATGACCGGGCCCTCGAGGGCGCCGGCGTCAGGGCACTCGGGTTATCGTTCGCTCCGTCCTTCAACGTCAAACCAAAGTGGGGTGGATTCGCTTTCGCCGTCAATATCTCCCGTTAGGCATGGGGACGTTCGTTGCCGTACTGCTCGCGCTGGTGCAGATTGCCTGGGGTGCGCAGCCGGATACTACCGCGGAAGCCATCATGGAAATGCGCAGGGAGAAGCAGCAGAACCTGCGCCCGGAAACCCTGAACCGGCTGCACCGCGCCTTCCTTTACGTTCGCGAAAAGAGGATTCCCCAAAAAGTCACGTATGGCTACAAAGGCTTCCGGCCGCGCTTCGGCACCCTCGGGCCGGGTTCCGGCTTCGGGATCGGGGTAGAGTATTTTCGTCCCAACCTGGCCGATGAGCGGTACACCGTCCGGACTTCCATCACCGGATCCCTGAGGGAGTTTTTCATGGTGGACGGGGAGTTCGAAGCGCGGCGGGTCGGCGGGAAGGGTTTTGTGAACCTGCTGGGCTTCCATCGCTTCTCGCCCTCCCTCGATTTCTACGGGGAGGGGCCCAATAGCTCAGAGGCCGACCGGACGGCGTATTCGCTCGAGGAGAACAGCGGGCAGATCGCAGCGGGCGTTTACGCGCTGCCGCGGCTGCGCGCCGGCATTCTGGGGCGCTACCTGACCTCGAACGTCGGCCGCACGCGGGATGAAGACCGCATCTCCACCGAGCAGGTCTTCACTCCGGCGGAGGCTTTCGGGCTGGACAACGAAGCGCCTTACCTTGAAACCGGCGGGTTCGTCGAACTGCTGCCCGATACGGAACTGGGCGCGCTTCCTTTCGGCAACCGCGCCGGCCTGCGCGTCTCCAGGTATCACTCCCAGCGCGGCAGGTCCCCGAGCTTTACGCGCCTGGATGCATTCGCCGAGCGCATCCAGCCCTTTCTGAACCAGCAGCGCGCCTTTCTGATCAACCTGCGGACCACCCTCAGCGTTCCCGCCACCGGAGACGAGATCCCCTTCTATCTCCAGCCGCAGCTCGGCGGGCCGTATGACCTGCGCGGATTCGCCGGCCGCCGGTTCTACGACAACAATCGCATGGTGGGCACGGCGGAGTACCAGTGGCAGATCTTCACGCGCGTGTGGCTGGCGTTGTTTGTCGATGCCGGCAAGGTCTTTCCGCAGTGGGACCGGTGGAGCCTGAGCGGGCTCAAGAGCAGCTACGGTGCTGGCCTGCGCTTCGGAACGGGCGTCGCGGCGGGCCGTTTCGACGTGGCATTCAGCCGGGAAGGAGGGCAGTTCTGGATCGTCTTCGCCACCTTCTGATCGTCTGCCTGGCGGCGCTCGCCGCCCTGCCCGCGGCGCCGGAGACGGTACTGCGCATCCGCGCCGACGACCCCATCTGGCGCGAGCCGCCGCCGCTCAACGTGGGCAAGCTGAGGCCCGTCAAGATCAGCGACACCTACGACCAGATCGAAAAGACCTTTTTCCTGCCGGGCAAGCCCGAAAAAGACGGGCCGCCACCCGCGCTGGGAACCAACACGCTCGGCGAAGTGCCCGACAGCGCCTGGTATACCAACCGCCATGGCCGGCGGAGGATGTCCATTGAAGAATTGCAGCGCGGTCCGTGCGCCGATCGCGCCCCCGAACCCGGCGGCCGGTGGACCATCCTTAGCGCCAAGAGCGAAGGAGTGACCCCGGGCTTCGTCATTCGCGATCGCGCCGGCCACACCTATGTTCTGAAGTTCGACACGCGCCGCGCCCCCAACACCACCACCGCGGTAGATGCCATCGGCTCCAGAATCTTTTACGCGCTGGGCTACTTTACGCCGGAGAACTACATCGTCAACTTCCGCAGAGACCAGCTCGTGCTGGCGCAGGATGCCACCGTTACCGACATCACGGGCGCCGAACGCAGGATGACGGACTACGACGTCGATAAGCTGCTCAAGGACGTCAACCGCCGCCCGAACGGCACCTACCGCGCGCTGGCGAGCCTCTATGTTGAAGGCGACATCCTCGGCCCCTGGTCCTACGACGGCACCCGCTCGGACGATCCCAACGACATCTACCCGCACGAGCACCGCAGGGACCTGCGCGGCCTGTACGTGTTCGCCGCCTGGCTGAACCACTACGACGCCACCTCGCTCAACACACTGGATACCGTCGTCGAAGAGGACGGCGTGCGGTTTGTCCGGCATTACCTGATCGACTTCGGCTCCATCCTGGGAAGCAGCGGCGTGGGCGCCCGCGACCCGCGCAACGGATTCGTCTACCAGTACGATTTCGGCTTCGCCTGGAAAGCGGCCCTGAGCCTGGGGCTGTACGCGCCCAGGTGGCAGCGGATCGACTACTCCCATCTTCCTGAAGCCGGCAAATTCGAGGCCGAGGCCTTCGATCCGCACGATTGGAAGCCGATCTACCCCAACCCGGCCTTCGTCAACCACCTGCCGGACGACACCTACTGGGCCGCCAAACAGGTAATGGCCTTCACCGACGAGGAGATCCGGCGGCTGGTGGAAACCGGCCAGTACGACGACCCGCGCACGGTCGATCACCTGACCGACGTGCTGATCCGCCGCCGGGACAAAATCGGTCGCGCCTTCTTTTCCGACGTGCTGCCGCTGGACGATTTCGCGGTAGAGAACGGCGGGCTGCGCTTTACAGACCTGGCGGTGAAGTATGGCTTCGTCCAGCCGCGCGCGGTCTCGGTGAGCTGGTTCTCCTACCATCCGGAGCAGCCGCGGCTCGCGCCGGTCGAGGGCGATGGACCGGCGCTGCCCGAGGCGTTTCAGGCGGCGCCGGCCGGCACGATTGCGGTGGCCCGCCTGCGCCTGGCGGCAAACACGGACAGCCGCAGGGTGGACGTCTACCTGCGCCGAGCCGCCGATGCCACCTGGCAGGCGGCGGGCATCCAGCGGACCTGGTAGCGGCTCAGCCGCCGATGATGACGGTGGGGCAGCCCACCGTGATGACGCCGCCGTGCATGGTCTGGTCGCCGATGCGGGCGGCGGGCATTCCACCGATCATCACGGTCGCGGA
This sequence comes from Bryobacteraceae bacterium, assembly GCA_041685075.1. Taxonomy (GTDB): domain Bacteria; phylum Acidobacteriota; class Terriglobia; order Bryobacterales; family Bryobacteraceae; genus JAMCRM01. The sequence continues at coordinate 5,119 of JAWLGN010000214.1, read as the reverse complement.
GCCCTTGGCGATGGTGTCCGGAGGACCCACGCAGATGCACTGGTCTCCCACGCGGGCGGCGGGCATGAAGCCGATGATCACGGTGGTGCAGCCCACGATCACCGGTCCGCCGACGTGCGGGATAGGGGGCGTCCCGGGCGTCGACAGCGGGCACGTATGCATATCGGATATGCGCGCTGCTGGCGGCATGCTGTTATTCTCTCCTCATTTTTCAATCCACGTCGATGGTGCCGTCGTCGGCGGTGTCCGGCTCCTCCGGTTCCGACGGCGCCGAGGGCGAAGCCGGGCTGGCGCCGCTGCCGGAGCCGGCGGCGCCTCCGCTGTTGATGTTCACGATATTCCCCTGGATGGTCACTCCCGCCGGACCGATATCGACGAAGCCGCCCGCTCCCTTCAGGGTCACCTGCGTACCGCCCTCGATCACCACCTTCATTCCGCCTTTCAGATGGATCTCCTGGCCGGCATCGACGGCGTACTTCGACCCGGTTTTGGCTTCGTAATTCGCACCGGATTTGAGCGAGTAGTCGCTATCGAACTCTTCGCGCTGCTCCCGGGCCTTGATGTGACGCACTCCGGTGATCTCGATCTTCTGGTCGCCCCCGACGGCCAGGTGAGCGTCACCCCCCACCTTCTCCTTCTCGTTCTCCGCCACGATGGAGTGGCGATGCCGCTTGACCTGGCGCTTCATGTCGCGCCCGACGATCTCGTGCCGGTCCCTGCCGATGCACTCGCGGCTGTCGTTCTGCACCCAGGTGTCCATGTCCCTCTCGGCGCGGAGGAAGAGCTGCTCGGCGCCGGCCTTATCTTCGAACCGCACCTCGTTGCAGTTGCCGCGTCCGCCGTTCATGGTTGTGTGGCTGCGGATGCCGCTCTTGGTTTTCCAATCCGGCAGGGCGTAGGGCGGCATCTGGTCTGCGTTGTAGACGCTGCCCACGATGATGGGCCGGTCGGGATGGCCCTCCAGAAAATCCACCACCACCTCCTGGCCGATGCGCGGGATGTGGATGGCGCCCCAGCGCTTGCCAGCCCAGGGAGTGGCCACCCGGATCCAGCAGGCGCTGTCGGCGTCGTTCCGGCCCTCGCGGTCCCAGTGAAACTGCACCTTCACCCGCCCGTACTTATCGGTGAAGATCTCCTCGCCCGGCGGGCCCACCACGGTGGCGGTCTGGCTGCCCCGGACGGTGGGGACGGGGGTCACGCGCGGCGGCCGGAACGGGATGGCGTACGGAATGGCGACGAAGCGGTTGGTGTATTCGAACGGCGCGCTTTGCCCATCGTCGCTGGCGAGAGGCTGGTGGGCATGGTGGTTGACGACGGTGAGGACGAACTTGCCCCCGTCGGAGAAGTGCCGCGAGATGCCGAACTTGTAACCCGCGGAGAATCGCCCGCAGTTGCTTTCGCCCTCCACGGTCAGGGCAGGGGTGGTTTCCGCCTGCATGCGGATGTCTACCGTGCGCTGGTTGTCCTTGAAGATGTTCTGGATGTCGGAGGCACGGTCGCCGCCGCTTTTATCGACACCGTCGAAGCGCTGCGCGTAGCCGCCGGGGTACTCGTAGATTTCCAGCTTATCGTTGCCTCCCACCTTGAGCGGGTGCACCGTGCGCCCCAGGGCGGCCTCTTCGATGACCGGCTTTTCGGCTTCCAGGTGCTTGCCGGGCAGCTCGAAGCAGTGGTCCCAGAGGGTGTACTTGCCGGACCGCAGCTCCTGGATTTTTTCCCAGCGCCAGACGCGGTCCTCCTCGCGCATGCCGCCGATCACCTCTTCGTAGATGGCTTCGCCCAGGTCGGGATGCGCCTGCGGCGTATCCGCCACCACCATGGTATGACCGGAGGCGGACTGCTCGAAGAAGTAGAAGATACCCTCCTCCTCCATCAGGCGCGAGATGAAATCGAAATCGGATTCCCGGTACTGCGCGCAGTAGTCGCGCGGCTTATATTCGCCCGTCAGCTTGTAGCTCACCTCGAGTCCTTTGAGCACCTGCTTGAGGATGTCCGGCACGGTGGTGTGCTGGAAGATGCGGCTGCGCACCTTGCGGGTGAGCAGCCAGACCCGCGGCACGACCTCCATGCCGTGACGGGTGAGGGTGAAAGACCGCTCGCCCTGCGAAAAGCGCGAGACGATGCCGCTGAAATGGCGTTTCTCGCCCTCACGGATCTCCCACTCGACGCTGACCTCCTGGCCGAGCAGCTTCTCGAACGGCACGCAGTTCTCCGTGGATACCAGATCGAGCTGGTAACGGAACAGTTGCGAAATGGCTTCGTGCCCCTCAAAGCCGACCAGGACCAGCACATCGGGACCCAGCGGAGTGGTGAGCCGCATGGGTCTTTCCGCTTGAACGAACATTCCCATCTCCTCGCGTGTTTTATGGTACACCGCCGCCGATGGCGCCGATGGCCGCGGCGGCGGCCGCTCCGGCGGCGTCATCGGGGCCGCGCCGCAGCGCTTCGAGCGCCGGCAGCGCGCCGCGCGCCTCCGGGCCGTAAGCCCCCAGGGCTACCGCGGCGGTGACGCGCACGGCGCTCTCCGCGTCTCCGAGCAACTGCTCCAGGGCCGGCAGCGCGCTCGCCGCGTCGGCATGCAGGCGCGCGAGAGCCAGCGCCGCCGCGGCACGCACCCCGGCCACAGGGTCCCGCACGCAGCGCAGCAGGCCGGACGCGGCGGGCCTTCCCGCCGCCCCGAGTTCGCCGATGCGCTCGATGGCGCCCTGTCGCACTTCGGGATCCGGATCGACGAGTTCCCGCTCCAGAATGGGCAGCCCCGCCGCGGGGTCGCGCGCGATCTTTACGAGCGCGGCGGCACAGGACTGCCGCAGCTTCGCAACCGGCGAACACCCCAACCGCTGGATATCCGGCACCGCGTGGGCCGCCGGTTTTCCGATCCATCCCAACCCATCCACCGCCGCGGCAACCACCAGCGGATCGCTGAATTGCAGCATCCGGTGGAGCCACGGCGAGGCCGCCTCCCCGATGCTGCCCAGCGCGAGAGCAGCGTGGAAGCGCAGCCCCGGATCGGGCGCCGTGAGGGCGCGGCACAACTCCCGGATGGCGGGTACCGCCGCGGGCCCCAGAGTTCCCAGCGCCTGTGCCGCGAAGGTCCGGACCACGGGCGGCTGGTCCGGCCGCACGGCACGGTCGAGCGCCGCCACCGACGACGCCCCCAGGCGCGCCAGCACGCAGACCGCCGCCGCGCGCACCGCCTCGGCGGGATGATCCAGGCAGGAGGCGACCTCCGCCGCCCAAGGCGCGGGATCGGCCTCCGGCGCGGCCAGTTCGGCCAGCGCCGCCAGCCGTGGGGCCACCTCCGCGTCGCGCAAACCGGCCTGAATCTCCTCCGCCGTCATTGCGGTTACGAATAGACGAAGGAGCCGTCCGCGCCGATGCCGACGCGAATCGACTCCAGCTTCAAGCCCTCGGCCAGCCGGCCCAGAATCTGCCGCGACACCTCGGGCAGCATGGTGTTGGTCAGGATGTTATCCACGTTGCGGGCGCCGCTTTCGACCTCCGTGCAGCGGCGCGCCACTTCCTCCACCACCTCGGGTGTGAAATCGAGCGAGATCCTGTGCGCCTCCTGAATGCGCCGCTGAATCTTCGCGAGCTTCAACAGGATGATGCGCTTCAGCGACTCGTCCCGGATGGGGTAATACGGGATGATTACCAGCCGCCCCAGGAACGCCGGTTTGAAGATCTTGTTCAGCTCCGGCTTGAGCGCCTTGACCAGGGCCTCCCATTCGGGCGCGGTCTCCGGGTCGGCGGTGAGCTTCATGATGGTGTCGGTCCCGGCGTTCGAGGTCAGGATGATGATGGTGTTCTTGAAGTCGATCTCGCGGCCTTCGCCGTCCTCCATGCGGCCTTTATCGAACACCTGGAAGAAAAGCTCGAGCACGTCGGGATGGGCCTTTTCGACCTCGTCGAGCAGCACCACCGAGTAAGGCCGGCGCCGCACCGCCTCGGTCAGCACGCCGCCCTCCCCGTACCCCACGTAGCCCGGAGGCGAGCCCTTCAGGGTGGATACCGTGTGGGACTCCTGGAACTCCGACATGTTGATGGTGATGACGTTGTGCTCCCCGCCATAGAGCAGGTCCGAGATGGCCAGCGCGGTTTCGGTCTTCCCGACGCCGCTCGGCCCCGCCAGCAGGAAAACCCCTATGGGCTTGCTGGGATCTTCCAGGCCGGCTTTCGAGGTGCGCACACGCTCGCAGATGGCCGCCAGCGCGTGGTCCTGCCCGATAACCCGCTTGCCGAGGTGCTTGTCGAGTTCCAGAATGGTCTGGATCTCGTCCTTGAGCATCTTGCCGATGGGGATGCCGGTCCAGCCGGAGATGACTTCCCCCACCACCTGTGCGTCCACGCAGACCCGGATGAGCGGCGTTTCGCCCTGCAGCGCATCGAGCGAGGCGTTGAGCTCGGCAAGCCGGGCGCGCAGCGCTTCGGGATCGGCCGCCGGCGCCGCGGCCGCACCGTCGCCCGAGGTGGCACCGGCGGGAGCCGAAACGGCGCCTTCGATCTGCGCCCGCACCTCGCGGATCTGCTCGACCAGCGCCGATTCCTTCTCCCACCGCGCGGTGGTCTCATCGAGTTCCGAGCGCGCGGCGGCCTGCGCTTGCGCGATAGCGGCCAGGCGCTCGGAGTGATCCGCGCCGAGCTGCACTTCACGGGTCAGCACGCGCTCCTGCACTTCGAGATCGTCGAGCTGGCGGCGCAGGCCCTCCACCGCCGGCGGCGTGGTACTCTGCCCCAGCGCCAGCCGCGCGCAGGCGGTGTCGAGCACGCTGACGGCCTTGTCCGGCAACTGGCGGTCCGGGAGATAGCGGTGGGAGAGGCGCACCGCGGCCTCCAGCCCCTCGTCCAGGATGCGCACATTGTGGTGCTGCTCGAGCACCGGGACGACGCCGCGCAGCATCACCAGGCACTGCGCTTCCGTAGGTTCCTCGACCTTGATCACCTGGAAGCGCCGCGCCAGCGCGGGGTCCTTCTCGAAGTACTTCTTGTACTCGGACCAGGTGGTGGCCGCGATAGTGCGCAGCTCGCCGCGCGCCAGTGCCGGCTTGAGCAGGTTGGCCGCGTCGTTCTGTCCGGCTGCCCCGCCGGCGCCGATCATGGTGTGGGCCTCGTCGATGAA
>JAWLGN010000213.1:0-9509 GCA_041685075.1 Bryobacteraceae bacterium | reverse complement strand
TGTCGAGGGCCAGGCCATGGTGGCCGCGGCGCGCAAGTACGGGCGCGTCGTGCAGGTGGGGACGCAGCGGCGCAGCACTCCGCACCTGGTGGAAGCGCGCGACCGCTTCATCCGCTCCGGCCGGCTGGGCCGCATCGCGCTGGTCGAGATCTTCTGCTACAGCCGCATGCGCCCGGGCCTGAACCCGCCCGATACCGCCCCGCCCGAGCACCTGGATTACGAGATGTGGACCGGTCCGGCGCCCATGCGCCCCTACAACTCCCTGGTGCATCCCGGTAGCTGGCGCCGCTTCATGGAGTACGGCAACGGCACCATCGGGGACATGGGCATCCACATGCTCGACATGGCCCGCTGGATGCTCGACCTCGGCTGGCCGCAGCGCGTCAGCTCCACCGGCGGCCTGCTGGTACACCGCGACAGCAAGCCCAACATCCCCGATACCCAGACCGCCACCTACGAGTTCGACGACCTGCGCATGGTCTGGCAGCACCGCAGTTGGGGCGCGCAGGTGGATCCGGCTTATTACTGGGGCGCCATCTTCTACGGGGACAAGGGCACCCTGAAGGCCGGGGTGATGGGTTACGATTTCATCCCGCTCGAGAAGGGCGCCACCCCCATCCACGTCGATGTGACCTACGAACTCGAGCAGTATCCCGAGGATAAGACCGAGGAGCGGCTGGAGCGCCACGTGGCCCCCGCCATCCGCCGCCACATGCTGGACTTCCTGGCCGCGCGCGCCACGCGCAGCAAGCCGGTGGCGGATATCGAACAGGGCCACATCTCGACGGCGAGCTGCATCCTGGCCAACCTGGCGCTCCAGACCGGCCGCACGCTGGAATGGGACGCCGCCCGCGGGCGCATCGCCGGCGACGAGGAGGCCAACCGCCTGCTGGCCCGGCCCTATCGCGCTCCCTGGGTGCATCCGGACCCGGCGAGCGTGTAGCGGCACTGCTGGTTATCCGGTGGTTTTCAACGCCCCGGCGATGGCGTTGACGGTTACCAGCAGGGAGTCCAGCACGGCCTCGGCTTCGGCGGCGCGGCCCTCGTGCCGGAGCGGGCGCCACTCCCGCAGCAGCGCGATCTGTTCGCGATGCAGGCGCAGCAGCGCCTCCCGGCGCATGGCGATGGTTTTCACCAACCGCGGCCTCCGCTGCGCGATTTCCCCGCCGAACAGATCCTCCAGCACACGGCGCGCGCGCTCGTACTCCGCCAGGATCTGCGCCAGCGCTCGCTCGCGCAGTTCCCTATCGTCCACCAGCGCCGCATACTCCGCCATGATCTCCGGGGAAGCCGCCGCCACAGCGAACTCGACGTTGTGGAGCACGTAGACCAGGAACGGCCACTCGTGCGCGGCGCGCTGGAGCAGGCGCCAGGCGGCGGGGTCGCTCTCGCGCACGGCTTCGAAACCGCTCCCCACCCCGTACCAGCCCGGCAGGTTGAAGCGAGCCTGGCCCCAACTGAACACCCAGGGGATGGCCCGCAGGTCGTGTATGGTCCGCTTGCCCGTGCGGCGCGCCGGGCGCGACCCCATGCGGCTGCACTCGATGGCATCGATGGGGGTCGCGTCGGAGAAGAACTCCACAAAGCCCTCGCCGGCGATCAGCTTCCGGTAGGCTTCGCGGCTGGCCAGCGCCACGCTTTCGAACATCTCTTCGGCGGGATGCGCGGGGCCCCGGGTCTGGCGCGCGTGCACCACGGACCAGCGGCTCACCCCGGCCAGCAGGCGCTCCAGGTGCTGCGTGGCGGTGATCCGGTTGGCGTACTTTTGCGAGATCACCTCGCCCTGCTCGGTCACCCGCATCTCGCCGTGCAGCGTGCCGGGGGCCAGCGATTCCAGAAACGCGTAGGTAGGGCCGGCGCCCCGCCCCACCGTGCCGCCGCGCCCGTGGAAGAAGCGCAGGTCCACGCCCGCGCGCCGCGCTACTTCCGACATCTCCGCCTGCGCCCTGCGCAGAAACCACTGGCTGGCCAGGATGCCGCCGTCTTTGTTGCTGTCGCTGTAGCCCACCATGACCTCCTGCAAGGGGCGCGCGCGGGCGTCGCGCTGCTGGAGGTAGCGCAGGCTGCGCGCGGTCATGGGATGCGCCAGGAACTCGGCCAGCACGCGGCCGCTGCGCTCCAGGTCCTCGATGGTCTCGAACAGCGGCGTGATGGGGATGCCGCAGACCAGCCCCTCCTCGGCGGCGCGCACCAGTCCCGCCTCGCGCGCCAGCAGGTAGACGTTGAGCAGGTCCGAGACGTCGCGCGTCATGCTCACGATGAGGGTGCCGAGAGCGCGGTGCCCGTAGCGCTCCATCCACTTGCGCGCCGCGCGAAACACCCCCACGGTGGCGCCCGCCTCGTAGGGCAGGTAAGCGGATCCCACGGCGAAGGGGCGCGGGGAGGAGAGTTCGCGGTCCAGCAGCTCGCGCCGGCGCTCTTCGCTCCACTCCGGGTAGTCCGCGCCGTCGAGACCCGCGGCGGCGAGTAGTTGCGCCAGGGCGCGGTCATGGAAAGCGCTGTTCTGGCGGATGTCTAGGGAGGCCAGGTGGAAACCGAAGGTGGCGGCCATGCGTTCGAGCGGCCGCACCTCGGCTTCGGCCAGCCGGCGTGCCCCGACTTCCTCGAGCGAGGCGGCCAGCATCGCCAGGTCGGCCTGCAACTCTTCGGCGCGGCGATAGTGATAGGGCGCCGGCGGCTTGGCCGGCAGCCGCGCCAGCATGATATTCAGCATCCGGCGCCACGGCTCCTCGGGGTTGCGGGCCAGCACCTCGGGGCGGTCCGGGATCATGGCGGCGCCCTGCTCGATGGCCTCCACCAGCGCCGGCGGCGGCGCCTGCAACAGTTCCGCCAGGCTGAGCCGCGCAGCGGCCTGTTCGAGATGCTCGCGCCATAGCCGCAGGGCGGCCTCGCGGAAAATCTCCAGCGTCCGCACCGTCACTTCGGTGGTGACGCCCGCGTGGCCGTCGCGGTCGCCCCCCACCCAGTTGCCGAAGGTCAGGCGTGGCTCGGGGGGCGGCTCGGTCCCCGGAAAGGCCCACTCCCAGGATTGCCGGTACCGGTCCGTCAGAATGGGCAGCACGGCCGGGAAGACACTGGCGAGGTAATGCAGCACGTTGCGCACTTCCGCGTCTACATCGGGCCGTTCGAGGAAGATTTCGCCCGTGCGCCAGAGGCGCTCCAGTACCGCCTCAATGGCCCGCCGCATTCCCTCCTGCTCCATGGGGCTGCGGTTGGGATTTTCGCGTTCCACCAGCAGCAGGTAGAGTTCGCGGTGGTGCTCCAGCACAGTGGCGCGCTTGGCTTCGGTGGGGTGCGCGGTCAGCACGGGCTGAATGTGCACGTGCGGGAAGGCCTCCCGCAACTCGGCTTCAGTGAATCCGGCCAGGCGCAGTTGGTGGAGCTGATAGGGCCAGGAGCCCTGCTCGCTGGCAGGGCCGTAGGCCGTCTCCCGCAGCCGTCGCAACTGGTTGGCGGTATTCTCCTCCGCCATGTTCAGCAACTGGAAGGTGATCGAGAGCGCCTGCGGGCCGCGCTCCGGTAGCCTGCCTTCCGGCGCCGGAGGGGCCAGAAACGTGTGCTCCACCAGGCTGGCCAGCTGGTGCTCTCCTATGCCGGCCAGCATGCGGCAGAAGCACTCCAACAGGTAATGAAAATCCTGATCCCACTTGCGGAAGCCGGTCCGCAACAGTTCTTCGGGAGTGGTCATGGTTCTCTCCACCAGTTTTTCACGGACACCCCGGGGTAGTATGGAAAAAGATGGACACCACGGGCGACCGGCAGTTGCTGGCGGTAATCGGGGAAGCCCTGGAGGGTTCCGCGCGCCGTGCCGGGTCCCGTCTTGCCTGCCGCCGCGGCTGCACGGAGTGCTGCATCGGGCCGTTTCCTATCAATATGCTGGATCGGCGGCGCCTGCGGGAGGGCCTGGAGGAATTGACCCGCCGGGATGCGGCGCGGGCCGCGCGCGTCATCGAACGCGCCCGGCTGAACGTAGAGGCCATGGCGCAGGACTTCCCCGGCGACGCCGAACGCGGCCTCTTCGTCGCCGATGAAGCCGCCGAGGAGGCGTTCTGCGCGCGCTGGGCGGCCGAACCCTGCCCGGCACTCGATCCGGAAACCGGCGCCTGCGATCTCTACGACTGGCGCCCTCTATCCTGCCGCACCTACGGACCGCCGGTGCGCATCGGAGGCGAGGATCTGCCGCCCTGCAGACTGTGTTTCGTGGGAGCATCCGCGGCTGAAGTGGAAGCCTGCCGCGTTGAGATCGACCCCAGCGGTATGGAAGACGAAATCCTCACCCGCATGGAAGCCGAGAGAGCGCCGCGCGCGCAAACGGCGGTGGCCTTCGCGCTGGCATGCGATTGGGGCACACCGCCGTCCGAAGCGTAGATTACTCCCGCACTACCACCTTCTTCTTGGCCGTAGCGCGGTCGTAGACCAGGCCGCCGGCGCCGCCGGCAATCGCGCCGATGGCCGCACCCTTGCCGCCGCCGGCGAGGGCCCCAATGGCCGCACCCGCACCGGCGCTTCCGGCCACGATAGCGGCCGAATGGCTCTTGGGCCGCCGCTTCTCCACCACCCGCGTCCGCGGGGCGGGCGCGCTGGTGGTATGACGGGTAGCGGCAGGCGCCGCCGCGGCGGCCTGTTCCGCTTGGGCCGGCTGAGCAGCCGGAGCCTCGCCGCTCGTGCCGAACGGCGAGGGCGCATGCACCACCGGGGTTTCGTCAATCGTTCCGGTACCCGCTGTCTCCGGCGGGTTGAAGTATGTAGGACCTGCCGGCTCGATGGTAGTTTTACGCACCCAGCCGAGCACCGCCACCACCGCCAACAGCGCGAACCCGCAGATAAGCAATGCCTTCTTGAGAGTTGGCGTCATCATCACGCTTATATAGGGGCAATCTGCGTGCCATAACGTACGCGCGAGCCGGTCGGATAACACGTGTGTTGCAAGCAGCGGCAGTATAGCAGGCCGATCAGCGCTTGCGCGTCAAACGGTCGTATACAAACCCACCTGCGCCGCCGGCCAAAGCACTGATCGCCGCGCCTTTACCGCCGCCGGCCAAAGCTCCGATGGCCGCACCGGCGCCGGCGCCGCCCGCCACGATAGCCACAGAGTGGCTGGTGGGGCGGGTTCGTTTCACCTCGACGGGGGCGGTGCGGACCGCCGGTTGCGCCGCCACAACACGGCGCGCGGGCGCGGGCTGCCGGGCAGCCGCCCTCACCACCCGCGACGCCTCAACCGCTCGAGGCGCCTGAACCACTTGAACCGCCGGCTGTGCCGCGACGGGTTGCGCCAATACCGGTTGCACCGGAACGTACATCACGGGCGCGGTGCCAAAAGCGGACCCATAGGCGGGAGCCGGTTGCGCCGCCTGCGGGTTGGGCGTGCGCATCCATCCCGCTATCGCCACGGCGGACAAAACAGCAAACCCTGCAATGATGATCTCTCGTCTCATGACTCCCTCCACCGGATGTTACGCGCCGAGGGATTCCGCCGTTGCCGCTTAAGCCTTTAAATTTCTGAACTTTACGAAGATTTACGGAGTCTTTACGGATGGCCGAATTCGTGAGCCCGGGGGATCAGGTCGAAGTAGACCTCGGTGGGGACATTGGTGGTCCAGTGGCCGCTCCACCGCGCCCAGCCGTAGACGCCCAGGAAAATCACCGCGATCCCCGCGGCCAGCGCCCAGGCGGGCAGGCGGCGCCGGCGCGGCAGCCCCATGGCCAGGGCGCCCTCGGCCGGGCAGACCGCCACACACTGCATGCAGGCGGTACACTCGGCCGATTGGATGGTCACCAGCCTGTCCACGGGGAGCTGCGACGGGCACTCGCGGCTGCACTTGGCGCAGTCGATGCACGCCTCCGGGTCTCGCCGGATACGCGCGGGGCTGACGAGCGCCACGATCCCCAGCATGGCTCCGTAGGGGCAGAGATAGCGGCACCAGAAGTTCTGCACGAACACCGAGAGCAGCACCAGCACCCCCAGGGTCACGGCGGTCGTGATGCTCATGAAGCGGAAGAAGTTGAGCATCTTCACGTCCGCCACCATGCCATAGGGACCATCCAGGAAGGCCCGGATACCCGCCACCGGCATGGAGAGTACGGCATAAAGGAAGAGGCCCAACAGCAGGTACTTCAGCCCGCGCAGCGGGATATCCACCTTGCGCGGCAGGCGGAAATTGCGCCCGAAGGTTTGCTGTCCCAGCCGCCACAGCCACTCCGATACCGTGCCGATGGGGCACAGCCAACTACAGAAGCTCTTGCGAAAGAAGAAGGCAATGGCGAGGAAGGCCGAGATCAGGAACATGCCGGCGGGATGCCGCAGGGGGATCTCCCCGGTCAGCAGCCAGGCCTTCAGGTTCATGAGGGAGGCGATGGGCAGCCAGCCTTCCACTCCCGCAGGCCTGGGCACCCAGGTGGTGGCCCCTCCGGTTTCATGGAACCGCACGAACAGGAGGAACTCGACCCCGATCCACAGGTTCAAGAACAGAAACGCTGCTTGGAATCCTCGCCGCAGGAGTTGCGAGCGATCCGGGGCGCGCCTGCGGCGCAGCGGTTTCTTCACCCGGGGTGGAGCCTGTAGCGCCTGGGGCATTCAGTTCCACACTACTCGCGGCGCCGCCCAAGGGCAGTGACCGGGGTCACACGGCGGAGCGGCCGCCCGCCTCGAGCATGCGGTGGTACGCCGCCATGAGATCCCGCCGGGCATCTTCGGCCAGGGGCGCCGGCGTCTCCGCGGGCTCGTAGTGCCGGCAGAGGTCCACGGTTTTACGCAGACTCTCGACGAACTCGATGCACGGGGGGCAGCCGGCCAGGTGCTCTTCGATCTCCCGGCAGGTCTCCGGCGGCAGCTCCAGGTCGAGATACGCGGAGAGCATGGCGAAGATTTCACTGCAATTGCCGTGTTCGTGTGCCATTTCCTTCTCCCCCATTCGCGGCCACGCGGCGCAGGTACCGGTCCAGCGTCTGCCGCACCGCCAGCCGCGCACGGTGCAGCCGCGTCTTCACCACGTCCGTGCTCACTTCCAGCACCTGCGCCGTTTCCTCCGTGGAGAGCTCCTCCACGTCACGCAGCAGGATGACGGAGCGGTAGATCTCCGGCAGCTCCGCCATGGCCCGCTGCAATACATCGCGCAACTCGGCGCGCAGCACTTCGCGGTCCGGCAGCCCGGACCAGTCGGCAATCTCGATCTTCACCTGCTCGCCGTCGCCGTGCCGCACCGGCATCAGCTCGTCGAGCGACAACTCCTGCGCCGGCGCGAAAACGCTCTTGCGCCGCTTCATGAGGCAGGCGTTCTTGGCGATACGGAAGACCCAGGAGCGCACGCGCTCCGGTTCCCGCAACTGCTCGAAGTTCTCGAAGACCTTGAGCAGCGTCTCCTGCGCCACCTCCTCGGCGTCCTCGCGATGGCCGCACATCATCCAGGAATATTGAAAGATCTTGGAGCGAAAATGCTCCACAAAGCGGTCAAACGCCGTTGGATTCCCGGCCAGCAGTTGGCGCGCCAGTTCGACTTCGGTTTCGCGCTCCACGCTACGATTGTAGCCTGCGGCGCGTGCCGGCCCGCCCGCCGTCAGGCTTTCGCCGCGGCGGCGGTCTCCACCACCGTCTCGATCACGGGCGCGTGGAGCAGCGTGTTGTGCACCAGGCAGAGTTTCACCGCCCGCTCCAATCCCGGCAGGTGCGACGCGTCCACTTCCGGCGCCTTCACGTGAATGCGGAATCGGGCCATGCGCGCCGGCCTCAACTCCTTCTCGGCCGTGACCTTGATTTCCAAACCCTCGGTTGGCAGCGACCGCGTCTTGAGATACTGGGCCGCATAGAACCCGGCGCAGGTCCCCAACGACGCCAGCAGCAGCTCGGGCGGCGTCATGCCGCCGTCCATACCGGAGTTCTCCACCGGTTGGTCCGAAATAATCCGATGGCCGCGCGCGTTGACCGCGAACTGCACGCCACCGAGATGTTGCACCGTAATTTCCATGATTGCTTCCTGCTTCCATGATGCAATCCCGCGGCGAAGGTGACACCCCCGCGCCCTGTAACCTTCGGCTGCACCCGGCATCTCAGAGCCAGAATCATAAAACGTTATGAAACCCTTCATCGCAATCCTCAGCCTGGCACTGGCGCCGCTGTGGGCCCAGGAATCACCCCTGACGTTGAGGGACGCGGTCCGCGCGGCGCTGGGCGGGAACAAGAGCCTGGAGGCGTCGTCGGCGGGAGTCGAGGCCGCCCGAGCGCGCATCGCCCAGGCCCAGAGCGGGTATCTGCCCAAGCTCAATTTCTCGGAGTCCTTCGTTCGCAGCGATAACCCGGTATTCGTCTTCAGCACCCTGCTTACGCAGCAGCGTTTCGGGCCGGGTAACTTCGAAATCGGAGCGCTGAACCGCCCGGATGCCATCAACAACTTTCAATCGCAGCTCACCCTGGACCAGGTGGTCTACGACGCCGGCCAGACGCGCAACGCCGTGCGCTCCGCGCGCCTGGTGCACAGCCTGTCGGGCGAAGAGCGGCGGCGTGCGGAACTGGACGTCATCGCCGGCGTCGTGCGGGCCTACTACGGCGCGCTGCTGAGTGCCGAAAGCCTGGCCACCGCGCGGGAAGCCATGCGTTCGGCCGAGGCCGACCTGCGGCGCGCCGAAACGGTGCGTGCGGCGGGTATGTCCACCGACGCGGACGTGCTCTCCATTCGGGTGCACCTGGCGGCGGTCAACGAGCAGCAGATCCGCCGCGCCGCCGATCTCGACGTGGCCCGCGCGGCGTTGAACGATGTTCTGGGGCAACCGCTCGACACGCGGCTCGACCTGGCCTCCCGGCTGGAGCCGCTGGATTTGCCGGATCTCGACCTGCCCGACTACGAACGCCAGGCGGTGGACAACCGGCCCGAGACGCGCGAGTCGCGCCTGGCCGCCTCTCTGGCCCGCGTGCAGGCCGACTCCGCCCGCGCCGCGCTGCTGCCGCAGGTAGGAGTGCGGGCGGCGTGGGAGGCCGACCGCCGCCGTTTCTGGAGCGGCGCCGGCACCAACTGGCTGGCGGCCATTTCGCTGAAATGGAACCTGTTCAACGGTTTCGCCGATAAGGCCCGCATCCGCGAGGCCGGCCACGCACTGCGCCGCGCCGAGGCCGAGCAGGAACGCGCCGGCTCCGGCGCCCGCCTCCAGGTGCGCCGCGCCTGGGCCGACCTGCGCGCCGCCCAGCAGCGCATCGAGGTGGCCCGGGCCGCCATGGCCGAAGCCGAGGAGAGCCTGCGGATCACGCAGAACCGCTACGAGGCCGGCCTCAGCAACGTTACAGACCTGCTGCGCACCCAGACCGCGGTGCTCGAGAGCAAAACCAGGTATCTCGCCGCCGTACACGACCAGCGCATCGCCGCCGCCATGCTGGAGTACGCGGCCGGCACATTGAATCCCGATTCGGAGGTCTTGAACTGAAATGCAGATCCGATTGATCGTCCCCGTTGCCGCCGCGGCGCTGCTGGCCGCTTGTGGGGGAGAGTCCCCCAGCAAGACTGTGGCCGCCCAGCCGTCCGCCG
>JAWLGN010000212.1:0-9527 GCA_041685075.1 Bryobacteraceae bacterium | reverse complement strand
ACCAGGCGCGGCTCGGCGCGGTAGACGTTCTTCAAATTCTCGAGCGTCTCCTCGAAGAACCGCAGGGTCTCGTAGTTTTCCAGATCGCCGATGTGCTGGCTGAGGATGGCATAGCGCCCGCGCGTGAGGCAGAAGGTGTTTTTCAACTCGCCGCCCGTGGCCAGCACGCCGCCGGCATCAAAGCCCAAATCGATGGGATCGGGAGCGTAGCCGCGCGCCCGGCGCAGCACGCCGGAGGGCCGCGCTACCGAGTCGTCCACCCGCATGAAGATCTCGCGGTCGTGCAGCAGGAAGGCGTCGGCCAGGGGGGCGAGCGTCGCCAGCGCGGCGTCGTTCGACATCACGATCGGTTCTTCGGCCAGGTTGCCGCTGGTCATGACCAGGGCGTCGAGGCGTCCGGCGAGCAGCAGGTGGTGCAGCGGGGTGTAAGGCAGCATGACCCCCAGCTCCCGCAGGCCCGGGGCGAGGTCCGGGGGCAGCGCTTCGGGCGCGCGCATCGGCAGCAGCACGATGGGAGCGGCGCGGCTGGTGAGCAGGGCGCGCTCCTCGGGACCGGCGATGCACAGCCGTTCGACAACCGCCAGGTCCCGCGCCATCACGGCGAAGGGCTTACGGCTGCGCCGCTTGCGCGCGCGCAACCGCGCCACGGCTGGGTGCGACAGCGCGTCGCAGGCGAGCTGGAACCCGCCCAGCCCGCGCAGCGCCAGCACGCCTCCGGTCTCCAGCACCGCGTGCGCCTCCTCGAGGGGCATCGAAAGCCGCGGGCCGCAGACGGGGCAGGCGTTGGGTTCCGCGTGGAAGCGCCGGTCCGCCGGGTCCGTATACTCGCGGCGGCAGTCCGGGCATAGGGTGAACGGCGCCATGGTGGTGTTGGGCCGGTCGTAGGGCACGTCCCGGATGATGGAGTAGCGCGGCCCGCAGTTGGTGCAGTTGATGAAGGGGTAGCGGTAGCGCCGGTCCGCCGGATGGAACAGCTCCCGGAGGCAGTCCGGGCAGGTGGCCAGGTCCGGCGAAACCAGCGTGAACTCGCCGGCTTCCGGGCGGCTGGTATCGATCTCGAAGCCGCGGTAGCCGGCGGGTTCCAGTTGCTCGACGGCAAGGCTCTCGATGCGCGCGTGGGGCGGCGCCTCCTCCCGCAGCGCGGCCAGGAACGGCGCCGGGTCGGCCGCTTCCACTTCAATGGCCACGCCGCCGGCGGTGTTGGACACGCGCCCCCGCACACCCAACCGGTCGGCCAGCCGCTTCACGAAGGGGCGGAAGCCCACGCCTTGCACAATACCGGTGAGGGTGATGCGATAGCGGATCGAAACGCCGGGGCGGTGCAAACCCTATTGTAGCCGCTGGTTCTTGGGAAGCCGGCGTCAGGCCGATTCGGCGGCCTTGCGGACGGGCTCCGGGCGCACGATATCGATGCTGCCCTTGAAGTAAGCGCCGTCGTCGATGCTGATGCCCGCCGTGCGGATGTCCCCGATCAGGCTGCCCTTGTCGCGAATGGCGATCTTTCCGCTCACCTCGACGTTGCCCTTCACGGACCCCAGAATGATGGCGTCCCGGGCCTTGATATTGGCGCGCACCTTACCGTTGGGACCGACGACCAGGGCGTGGCGCAGTTCCAGCGCGCCCTCCACCTCGCCGTCCACGTATAACTCTTCCTGACTGCTGATTTCGCCCTTGATCTTCATGGAAGGACCGATCACAGCCGAGTTGCGTGACGGGGCGGCGTCACGCGCGGGTGGCGGCGCGGGTTCCCTGCGGGGCGGCACCGGCTCGGGCCGCGGTTGGATGCTGTCGTCGTTGCGTTTATTCCACATGGCGTCTCCAGAGTAGGGTGGACTGTGTGCTTGCATGCAGCATGCCACGCGCCGCGGGCCGACCAGGCGCACACCGCGCGCGAAGTTCCGGCGCAGGTTGTAAGGATTACCAACGCCTTACTGGTAAGTTTTACCACCTTCCGCCTTGGGATCGGAAGTTTTGCCCCGGTTATCCAATTGCAAGGAGAGTAGACTCATGCCGACCCCCATGCTTGAGGTCTGGGACCGATTCGAAGGTTTATCGATCGCCGGGAAATACTCGCTGCGCCGTCTGCTGGAGAGCGGCGAAGAGAGCGCGCTGTTTCTCGCCGGTGGTGAGGGCGAGGAACGCATCGCCGTACGGCTGGTGCGCGACTCGGCCGGCGAGGCTACGGCGCAGGCCGCGCTGTGGCGGCGCATCGCCTCACTGCCGCATCCGAACCTGGTGCGCATCCTCGGCGCCGGCGAGTTGGAGGTGGACGGCATCCTGGTGGCCTGGGCGGCCATGGAGCATCCTGAGGAGAACCTGGGGGAGGTGCTCTACGACCGCGCCCTTACCGCCGAGGAGGCGCGTCATGCGCTCGTGGCCACCACCGCCGCCCTGGCGCACCTCCACGCTCACGGCCTGGCGCACGGCGCCATCAACCCCTGGAGCGTGGTGGCCGTCGGGGAAACGGTCAAGATCTCCGCCGCCGGGGCCTACGAAGCCGGTCCCGAGGGCATCGCCGCCGACGTGCGCGCGCTGGGTTTGACGGCGTGCGAGATGCTCACCCGGCGCGTGCCGGAGGTGGCCGACGGCACGCCGCAGCTTTCGCCCGAGGACCGGGAAGCCGTCGCGCCGCTCGAGATCTTCATCCGGCGGTGTCTCACAGGCGATTCCACAGCGCGCCTGCTGGCATACCTGCGCGGAGAGCCGGAACCGCCTGCCATGCCCAAGCCCAAACCGGTTCGTGACGCGGCGCCTCGTCCGGCCCTGCGCATCCCGCACTGGGCTTACTGGGCGGCGGGCTTCCTGGTGGTGCTGGCGGTGCTGCTGGTGGTAGCCGGCCGGGGGAGAAGTTCGGTGCCGGAGCCGCCTCCCATACCCGCCGCCGCGCCGCCGCCGGTCGAGATGCCCGAACCCCGGCCGTCGCCGTTTGAAAACGCCGCGCGGCCGAGCAATGCCGACGAGCAGTGGCGCGTTATCGTCTACACCTACGCGCAGTCGGAGGCCGCCGAGAAGAGCGCCCGCGACATCAACCGGCGCTTCCCCGAGTTCCAGGCCGAGGTCTTCGCGCCCCGCGGCAACCGCCCGCCCTACCTGGTTTCGCTCGGCGGGCGCATGAGCCGCGACGCCGCCGTCGAATTGCAGCAGGCTGCTCGCGCCAAGGGTCTCCCGCGCGATACCTACGTGCAGAACTACACTCGCTGAGCCGCCGCCCGGCCGCCGCTTCCGCGGAACAAACCGCCGCCGCTTCCCGTATCTATCAGGGGAGACGACATGTACTGCACCCGTTGTGGAGTGGAGCTGCGCGAAGAGGACCGGTTCTGCTGGCAATGCGGCACGGCGACCCGCGGCGATGCCCGCCCGGAGCCGCTTTCCCGCCCGCGCGCCCTGATGCTCGACAAGCGCAACCGGAAGATCGCGGGCGTTTGCGCCGGCTTCGCCCGCTACCTCGACGTTGACGTAACGCTGGTCCGCATCCTGGTCCTGGTGTTCGCTTTGGCGACCGGGGTGGGGTTTATCGCCTACCTGGTGGCGTGGATCCTCATGCCGGCCGATACCTCCGTGGAGCCGGCGGCATCGGCCGACATGATACGGCAGACTTCCTGAACTATACCTTCTGCGGCACTACGTAAGGCGCACGGTACTTCGGGCGCGTCTGCATGGCGTTGGCTTCGGAGTCCCCGATGAAGGTGCGCTTCGCCGGGTCGAATTGCAGGCGGCGCTTCAGCCGGTAGCTGATGTTGGCCATGTGGAAGAGGTCCGAGGAGATGGCGCCTTCTTCCACGTCGCCCGTCAGGTCTGCGACGCGGCGGCTCCGCATGGCGTCGATGAAGTTGTTGAAGTGCCGCTGCTGGCCCGCCTCGCCCCGCTCGGCGGCCATCTTCTCGCCGGGTTCGCGTTTCTCCCCCAGGTAGATCGCAAAACCGCCGTGATCCAACCGCATGAAGCCGTTCTCGCCGTAGAAGAGCACCCCGACGTAGTTGGCGCTGTTGACGTCGAAATCGGCTTCGGCGTTGGTGATCAGGCCGCGCACCTCGAAGACGATCTGCTTGTCGCCGTAGTCGAAGGTGGCGAGTTGCGTGTTGGGGGTCTCCTGGTCGTCGTCGTAGATGTACTTGCCGCCCGTGGAGACGGCGGCCTGCGGCAGTTCCACGCCCATGCCCCAGCGGGCGATGTCCATCTCGTGGATGCCCTGGTTGCCGATGTCTCCGTTTCCGGTGTCCCAGAACCAGTGCCAGTTGTAGACGTGGCGGTTCTTGGTGTAGGGCCGCATGGGGGCGGGGCCGAGGAAGAGATCCCAATTGAGACCCGGGGGCACCGGCGAGGGCGGCGTGCGGCCGATCGATCTGCGCCGCTTGAAGCACAGCCCCTTGGCCATGTAGAGCCGGCCGAGGGCGCCGCCGCGCAGCAGTTCCACAGCCCGGCGGACGTGCGGGGTGCTGCGGTTCTGCATGCCGATCTGGCAGATGCGGTTATACTTGCGCGCCGTAGCCACAAGCTGCCGGCCCTCGAACATGTTGTAGCTGGCGGGCTTCTCGGCGTAAACATCTTTGCCGGCCTGCATCGCCCAGATGGCCGAAAGCGCGTGCCAGTGGTTGGGGTTGGCCGTCGAAACGGCGTCGATTTCCTTATCGTCGTAGAGCTTGCGCAGGTCCTGGTAGACCTTCGGCTTGCGCCCCGTGGCCTTCAGGACAATTTGGGAGGCGCGCTCGGTTTGAGCGGTATCGACGTCGCACAGTGCCGCCACCGTAACCCCGGGATTCGCCAGCCAGCGGGCCACGTGGTAGCGGCCGCGTCCGCCGACACCCACTACTGCCATGTTGACTCTGTCGTTGGCGCCGAGGACGGGAAGAGCCATCGTCCCGGCGGCTATGAACGTTCTCCGTTGCATGGGGACCTCAGGTGGCATTCTACCTGATAGCGCGCCGGAATAGCGCGGGCGGGTGTGGTTTACAGTGGAGGAATGGCCCTGGAGTTTTTCATCCGGGCGCCGGGTCACCCGGCACGGCTGGCCATCCTGCCCGGCACATTCAATCCGCCCACCGTGGCGCACCTGGCGCTGGCGCGCGCCGCCCTGGGGACGGCGGAAGAGGTGCTGCTGGTGCTGCCGCGCGTCTTCCCGCACAAGCGCTACGAAGGCGCGGGGTTTCAGGCGCGCGTGGAGATGCTGGCGGCGGCGGTGGCGGGCGAGCCGCGCTGGTCCGTAGCCAGTTCTCCGGCGGGATTATTCATCGAGATCGCGGGCCACTGCCGCGCAGCCTATGGGGCCTCCACGCGTCTCGCCTTCGTCTGCGGGCGCGATGCCGCCGAGCGCATCCTCAACTGGGATTACGGGGAACCCGGCGCGGCCGGCCGCATGCTGGAGTGCTTCGACCTGCTGGTGGCCTGCCGCCAGGGTCCGTTTCATCCGCCGCCCGAATTTGCATCGCGCATCGAGCCGCTGGCGCTCGATGGCGCGCACGATAAGGTTTCCGCAACCGAAGTGCGCCGCCGGGCCGCCGCGGGCGAACCCTGGGAGCACCTCGCGCCGCGCGCCATCGTGCCGCTGGTGCGGCAGTATTACCGCAATCTGCCGCCGGTGTAGGCCTTGTAGAGCGCCGCGATGCCGGCCGATTGCGTATCTCCGGGGTGGATCACCACGCGGTAGCGAAAGCGCATTTTTTCGCCTTTTTTGAGCGTAATAGCGCCGTTTTTCGTCTTATCGCGCTCAAAATCCGACACTCCGAAGGGATTGGCGGCGAACAGGCCGTAGGCGCGCGAGTGCCAGTAAGTGGGGTGGCGCGGGTTCTCCGGGTGGTCCATGATGGCGATGCCCAGCGGCTCGCCCTGGATGGTGCCGTAGTAATCCACCCAGGCGGCGCGGCTGCCCCAGACTTCCTTCTCGGTCTGCTTGCCCGTGGAGGCCACCATCCTGCCGGTGCGCTTGGGCTCGGGGATCCTGCGCGGCTGCGCTTCCTCCAGTTCAGGCGCGAGGCGAATGGCGAAGGTGCCCTCCTTGGTATCGCCGAAGGTGATCTGGTCGGCCGCGGTGAAGGTGACGTCGAAATCGATGGTGCGCAGCTCCGGATCGGCGTGGAAGATCATGCGGCGGTGCTCGGTGAGCAGCGGTTGGCCGCCGCCGGACCACTCAAAACTCGCCTCGATCACGCCGGACTTGGCTCCGCCCCTCGCCCGCTCCACCTTTTTCAGCGCGATGGTGCCGCGGCCCTTGCCGACGCCCTTCTGGTTCTCTTCGTTGGCCCAGAAATCCCAGTCGTTCACCTCGCCGTGGGTGAACCACAGGCCGCGATGGTGGGGATGGTCGCGATTCTCCCCGAAGACATCCTGCCGCATGGGGTAGCCGCGGGTGACGATGGTGCCGCTGGCCGCGCGCAGGGGCGCCAGGTACGGCTTCGGTTGTCCGATGTGGAACTCGGTGAATGGTTTGCCGTCGATTTCGACGGCAATCTTCTCCGGGCCCTGCTGCGCGATCTTCACCTGGGCGCAGAGAGGCAGCGCGAGAGCCGCCAGACACAGAAGCTGCTTCATGTGAGACATTGCATCACAGGGGAGCATGGTTCGGCAATTCGTTCGATGGATGGAAACCGGGGAGCAGACGCCCGCGGGAGCGGCGGCGCTCTGCGGGCGGCGCATCGCCGAAGCCGACGCGGAGCTGCGCGCCTGGGTGGAGTGGAGCGCCGCGCCAAAGTGCGGGGCGGAAGGGCCGCTGCGCGGGGTGCCGTTCGGCGCCAAGGATGTTTACGAGACGCGCGGCATGGCCACCGAGTACGGCTCGCGGCTGTTTGCCGGGCGCAAGGGCTCGCGCGACGCGGCGCTCATCCGGCACCTCACCGCGCGCGGCGCCATCCTGCTGGGGAAGACCGCCACGACGGCGTTTGCGTACTTCGACCCCGCGCCCACGCGCAACCCGCGAGCGCCGGGCCACACGCCGGGCGGCAGCTCGAGCGGCTCGGCGGCGGCGGTGGCAGCCGGGATGGTGCCCTTCGCGCTGGGCACCCAGACCCAGGGGTCCGTCATCCGGCCGGCGGCCTTCTGCGGGATCGTGGGATTCAAGCCCACTTACGGGCGGTTGCCGATGGAGGGGGTGATGCCGTTCGCTCCCTCGCTCGATACCGCCGGTCTGTTCACCCAAACCGCGGCGGACATGCAGGAGCTGTGGGTGCGTGCCGGCTGGGGAGGCCGCCGCGAGCCGCCCGCGCGCGCGGCGTGGCTGCGCGGCCCCGAGCCGCCGGAGGCGCTCGCGCGGCTGGACTTGCCCGTCGACGTGGTGGACCCGCCCCCGGAGTTCGCCCCGCTGCTCGAGGCGGTGCGGGTGATCAACGACTACGAGGGCGCCCGCACCTGGCGGCTGCTCTGGGAGCGTCATGGCGCGGCTATCGGGGAGCGGCTGGCGGAGATGGTGGAGCGGGGCCTGACGCTCGCCGAGGACCGCTACCGCGCGGCGCTCGAATGCGTTACCATCGGAAAACGCAAAATGGCCGATTTGTTTCGATCGTATCCGGTCGTTATGACGCCCGCAGCGCCCGGCCCACCGCCTGAGGGTCTCGGTTCGACGGGCGACTCCCGGATGAACGCCCCCTGGACAGGGCTCGGCGTCCCCGCCATTGCGGTCCCGCTGCCCGGAACGGCCCTGCCGCTGGGGCTGCAGCTCACCGCCGCGGCGGATGAGGACGACCTTCTGCTGGCCGCCGCCGGGGAGGTGGAACGGTGTTGGGCGCGCTAGAACGCTACTTCGAATTTCAGAAGCTCGGCACCAACTGGCGCACCGAGGTGCTGGCCGGGTTCACTACCTTCATCACGATGGCCTACATCGTTTTCGTGAACCCGGCGATTCTGGCCGATGCAGGGATGCCGCTGGCCGCGGTGACGGCCGCTACCTGTCTTTCCGCCGCCTTCGGGAGCCTCATGATGGGGATTGTGGCGCGCTATCCCATCGCGCTCGCTCCCGGGATGGGGCTGAATGCCTACTTCGCCTACACGGTGGTGAAGGGCATGGGGGTGTCCTGGCAGGCGGCGCTGGGTGCGGTGTTTCTTTCCGGTGTCGCTTTTCTGTTGCTGACCGTCTGCGGGCTGCGGCAGTTGATCATGCGGGCCATCCCGTTCGAGCTGTACGCGGCGGTGGCGGGCGGGCTGGGGTTGTTCATCGCGCTGGTCGGCTTCCGTAACTCCGGCATCGTAGTGCCCGACCCGGCCACCACCGTCGCGCTCGGAAACCTGCGGGAGCCGCAGACGCTGCTCGCGCTGGCCGGGCTGCTGATTACTTCGGCGCTGCTGGTGTGGCGGGTCCGCGGGGCCATGCTGCTGGGCATCCTGGCCACCACCGCCCTGGGATTTCTCACCGGCGCGGCCCAGTGGCGCCCGCAGGCCTACGCCATGGAAGACCTGTGGGCCACCTCTTTCCAACTCGACCTGGGTTCCGCCTTCGCGCTGGGCTTTCTGGAGATCGTTTTCGTTTTTCTGTTCATCGACCTGTTCGATAACATCGGCACGCTGGTCGGGGTAGGGAAGGCGGCGCGACTTTTCGACGACAGCCACAACATCCCGCGGCTCAACCGGATTCTGTACGCGGACGCGTCGGCCACCATCGTGGGATCGGTGACCGGCACCTCGACGGTGGTGAGCTACATCGAGAGCGCCGCCGGGGTGGCGGCGGGAGGGCGCAGTGGGGTGGTTGCGGTAGTCACCGGGCTGCTGTTCCTCCTGGCCCTGTTCATCGCTCCGGCGCTGGGGGCTATACCCGGCGCGGCCACCGCTCCGGCGCTGATCATCGTGGGCAGCATGATGACGGCGGCGGTGGCGGAAATCGACTGGGCCGATCCGGAGGTGGGGATTCCCGCCTTCCTGACCATGCTCGGTATGCCCCTGACCTTCAGCATCGCCACCGGGCTGGCCTTCGGCTTCACGGCCTACACGCTGCTGAAGCTGGTGCGCGGCAAGTTCCGGGAGGTGAACTGGTTCGTCTACGCGTTGACCGCGCTGTTCATTTTGCGGTTCGCCTGGCTGGGACGCGGTTAATTGGCCCGCGGCTGACAATTCCATGACATCGCCGGCCGCCAACCCCATAGAATGAAAGCAGAAAGCCATGCGCGCTCCAGGCCATCGCCGGCAGGTGCTGCTGTTTCTCGCGGCCGTCCTGGCGCCCTGCCTGCTGCTGGTGGGGCTGAGCCTGCGGATGATCGGCCAGGAGCGCGAGCTGGCCGAAAAGCGGCGCTCCGACGAGCGGCGGCTGGCGGCGGAAAACATCCGGCAGGAGTTGCTGGCGCGTCTCGAGCGCATTAAGCTCGAAGCCGCTGGCGGCCCGGCTCGGCTCGCGTCGCGCACTCGGGAACCGGAAGTGGCGCTGGTGGCCTGGATGCGCGACGGAAACCTCGTGATGCCCTGGGAGGCTGCGGGAGAGGAGCGGTCCACCGGCACACCTTTTTACCAGGCGCTGCGCGACGGCGAGCGGGAGGAGTTCGTCCGGGGCAACGCCGCCGCGGCCCTGCCCTATTACCAGCGGGCGCTGCGGCTGGCCGTGGGCGCCGGGGAGC
>JAWLGN010000211.1:0-9642 GCA_041685075.1 Bryobacteraceae bacterium | reverse complement strand
GAGTGCAAGAATCGGAACTATACGAATACGAAGAATAAGAAGACCACCACGCAACGGTTGGAGTTTAAGAAGTTTTGCCCGCATTGCCGGAAACACCAAGTTGCCCGAAGGGACCGAGATGGTGATGCCGGGCGACAACGTGAACCTGGAAGTGGAACTGATCACCCCGGTGGCCATGGACCGTGGGCTGCGGTTCGCCATCCGCGAGGGCGGGCGCACCGTGGGCGCCGGCACCGTGACCGAAATTCTGGAGTAAACCAAGCGATATGCCGCGCGACATCATCACGTTCCAGTGCACCGAGTGCAAGAATCGGAACTATACGAATACGAAGAATAAGAAGACCACCACGCAACGGTTGGAGTTTAAGAAGTTTTGCCCGCATTGCCGGAAACACCAACCGCATCGTGAAATCAAGTAAACTGGGAGTGGTCCCCACTGTATGGGGTGATACAGGGGCGTAGGTTTAACGGTAGACCAGCGGTCTCCAAAACCGCGAGTGGGGGTTCGAATCCCTCCGCCCCTGCCAGCGCACCCCGCCCCGGTGCAGGTAGGAGTGAACACCAGAATGGAATCCAACGGTGCAATTCAGCGAGTCACAAGCTGGCCGCGGCGCATAAAGGACTATTACAACGAACTCCGCAATGAAATGAAGCGGGTGACGTGGCCGAAACGCAAGCAGGTGGAGGGCACCACGGCGGTCGTGCTGTTCACGGTATTCCTGTTCGGGGTGTACTTCTTCGTCGTCGATCTCGTGCTGGCGCGGACGGTCACGCAAATGTACCAGGCATTTACCAGGTAGGCGGTGGCAGATGGAAGCCGAGAGAACACTTTGGCCCGAGGAACCGGCCGGCGGCGAGAACGTCGAGCAGGCCGCGGCCCCCGAGGCCGAAGGGGGGCAGGATACTCCGGAACAGGCGGCGGGTGGAGAGGCGCCCGAGGCCGAGCCCGCGGCTGAACCGGAATCCGAGCCCGTAACCGAGGCGGAAGCCGAATCCGAAGCCGGGGAGCTAGCCGAGACCGAAGCCGGCGAACAGCCGCCGGTGCCGCTCTACGACGAGAGCTCGCCGAAAAAATGGTTTATCATCCACACCTACTCGGGTTTCGAGCAGAAGGTGGCGGAATCGCTGCGCAGCCGCGCGCAGGCCTTCGGTTTTGCGGATAAGATCGGCCAGGTGCTGATCCCCACCGAGGAAGTGGTGGAGTTGCGCGGCGGCAAGAAGGTGACCAGTAAGCGGCTGGTCTATCCCGGCTACGTCCTCATCGAAATGGAGATGAACGACGAGTTGTGGCACGCCGTGAAGGCCACGCCGCGGGTGACGGGTTTTGTGGGCGGCGGCAATACGCCGGTGCCGCTGAGCGCGGACGAGGTGAATCAGATCCTCTATCGCCAGGCCTCCAGCGCCGAGCGGCCGCGGCCCAAGATGTCGTTCGAGAAAAACGACATGGTGCGGATCGTGGACGGCCCGTTCGCCAACTTCTCCGGTAAGGTGGACGAGGTGAATACCGAGCGCGGCACGCTGCGGGTGATGGTGACGATCTTCGGACGCGCCACGCCGGTGGAGCTGGAATTCCTGCAAGTGGAAAAGATCTAGGACAAGAAGAGAAGCATGGCGAAGAAAGTAACAGCGCAGGTGAAACTGCAAATTCCGGCGGGCAAGGCCACGCCGGCGCCCCCGGTGGGCACCGCCCTCGGGCCGCAGGGCGTCAACATCATGGATTTCTGCAAGGCCTTCAACGCCAAAACATCGGCCAAGGACCAGGAAGGCCTGATCATTCCGGTGGTGATCACGATCTATTCGGACCGTTCGTTCACCTTCATCACCAAGACGCCTCCGGTTCCGGTGCTTATCAAGCGCCTGGTGAACCTGGCGAAGGGTTCGCCGGAGCCGAACAAGAGCAAGGTCGGCAAGCTCACGGCGGCGCAGGTGGAGGAGATCGCCAAGATCAAGATGCCGGATTTGAACTGCTTCGATCTGGCGGCGGCGATCCGGTCGGTCGAGGGCACGGCTCGCAGTATGGGCGTAGATATCGCCTAGAGCACGGGTGCGCGGCGGTAAAATCAATTGACTTCCGCGCGCGCTCCTGAAAAAATAAAGACGTAAGCAGCAGCACTCTCCTCAGTGCGGATGTGGCGGAACTGGCAGACGCGCATGGTTCAGGTCCATGTGCCCGCAAGGGCGTGGAGGTTCAACTCCTCTCATCCGCACCAATGACCCCGACTTCCCGCAGGGGCCAAGACCTCAGCCAACAACTTCGTGACGCCGGCGGCTGGTATCACAGCTTCGAGTTGCCGGACGGAAGCGTGATCCGGGGCTGCATCCCGCTCGAAACCCTCCAGGAGCGGTACCGCCGCATCCCCATTCCCGGCGATCTGGCTGGCAAGCGGGTTTTAGATATCGGAGCCTGGGACGGCTGGTTCAGCTTCGAAGCCGAACGCCGCGGAGCCTCGGTAACCGCCATGGATTGCGTCGAGGTGCCGAACTTTCTGCAAGTGCACCGCGCGCTGGCCTCCAGGGTGGATTACCGCATCCTGGATTTTTACGAGCTGCCGGAAGCGGGGCTGGGCCCCTTCGATTTCGTCTTCTTCCTGGGGGTTCTCTATCACCTGAAGCACCCGCTGCTGGCGCTGGAGATTGTCTGCGGCCTCACCGCCGATACCGCCATCGTGGAATCCTTCGTTACGGATGCCGATACGTGGCGCGACCACCGGCACGAAATCCCCACCATGGAGTTCTACGAGACGGACGAGCTGGGCGGCCAGTTGGATAACTGGATTGGTCCCAGCGTGGGCTGTCTCCTGGCGATGTGCCGCGCCGCGGGCTTCGCGCGGGTGGAACTGCTGCACACCGGCGGCTCCATCGCGATGGTGGCGTGTCACCGGAAGTGGGAGCCGGCGCCCGTTGCACCGCAGCGCGAGCCGCCGGAATGGGTCGCGGCAGCTAACACCAGGACTCTGGGGATCAATTTTTCGAGCCGCAAGGAGCAGTACATCTCCTGCTGGTTCCGCACGCCGGGGCCGGTTACCCGCGAACAGCTTCGCTTCCAGGTTGCCGGCTGGGGCGTCCCGGCGCTCTGGGTCCGGAGCGAAGGAGAGGACTTGTGGCTGGCGAATTTCCGCCTACCCCCGGGGCTGGATGCCGGCTGGAAGGATGTCCGCCTGCGGCTTGCCGATAGCGCGTTCGGGAGCACGGGCCGCATTGCCGTGGACCTTCCGCTCGACGTGCGCGAGTTGGTGCTCAGGGGCGTAACCGACGGATTCACCTGGAGCGAAGCCGAGGTCACGCTGCGCGAAGGCGCGGTGGTTAGCTGCTGGGTGGCGGGACTTCCGGAGAACGCGGACCGCGCCAACGTTACGGTTCGCCTGGGCGGCGTGAAGCTGCGGATTGAGTACATCAGCGCCACCGACGACGCCGGATGCCGCCAGATCAACGCATCCGTACCCGCCGACTTCGCCCGGGGAGAGCATCCGCTCACGGTCGAGTGCGGAGGCGTCCGCTCGACAGCGCGGGTTGTAAGGCTTGTCTGAAACGCGAAGGCGGTGGCGTCCCAAATTACTCAAAGGCGCCACGAGGGGCTGATTACATCTTCCTGACCTGCGTACACCAGAGCAGGATTGCAGCCGCCAACGGCCCGCTTACGAGGAACACAATCCGCCCCCGCAGAAACTCAGTCAGCGGCAGAGATGGCGCAGACACGATGAACAACCAGGCCGCCAGTTCGAAGATGCCGGCCACAAGGAAGCACTAACCTCCAAGCTTGTTCGCCGGATACCAGATCGAAGGGTCCGATAGGGTCTTTCCGGTGCGGAAACCCTGCCAGGAATTCGGCGGAATCTTTTGAAGCACCAGCGGGACGGACAGCCCTATGTCCGGTCCGGACAGGAGGGAGGTGGCGTCCCCAGGGGGATTCGAACCCCCGTTACCGCCGTGAAAGGGCGATGTCCTAGGCCTGACTAGACGATGGGGACGCTGGCGTTCAGTCGCGAGGCAAACAACGAACATCTATACTGTAACCGCTGGCGCGTGTTAGCGTCAACCGGCCCCGGCTAAAGCATTCGCCCGGGCGGCGATGGCGCGTACCCGCCTGTCCCCGAACGCCGTATCCGCCGAGCAACGTGGTACCTTGCGTTGTATGGCCAAAATCGAGCGCGTGCTCATCAGCGTGACGGATAAGAGCGGAATTGTGGACTTCGCGCGCCAACTGGAAGGGATGGGCGCCGTCCTCATCTCTACCGGCGGCACCGCCGCCCTGCTGCGGCGTGAGGGCGTGGCGGTGACCGACGTCTCCGAGGTGACCGGCTTCCCTGAGATGCTGGACGGCCGTGTCAAAACCATGCACCCCAAGATCACCGGCGGTATCCTGGCGGTGCGCGCCAACTCCACCCACATGGAGGCCCTGGCGGCGCACGACATCCGCACGATCGACATGGTGGTGGTAAACCTCTACGCGTTCGAAAAGGTGGCGGCCAAGCCGGGCGTGACACTCGAAGAAATGATCGAGAACATCGATATCGGCGGCCCCACCATGATTCGCTCGGCGGCCAAGAACTGGGCGGACGTGGCGGTGGTGGTCTCACCGGAGGATTACGCGGGAGTGGTTGCGGAACTGCGCACCTCCGGCGGCGAACTGTCGCGCGACACGCGCTGGCGCCTGGCGCGCAAGGCTTTCAGCACCACCGCGGCTTACGACCGCGCCATCAGCGCGCGGCTGGCGGCGGTGGACGCGCCCGCGGCGGCGCTGCCGCCGATGCTCGATATTCGGGCCGAAAAGCTGGCCGATCTGCGTTACGGCGAAAACCCGCACCAGCAGGCCGCGGTCTATGGCGCGCCCGGCGTGGGCATCGCCGGAGCCGAGCAACTGCATGGCAAGGAGCTGTCGTTCAATAACCTGGTGGATCTGGATGCCGCCTGGCAGCTTGTGAACGAGTTCCAATGCGCCGCCGCCGCCATCATCAAGCACACCAACCCGTGCGGCTGCGGCGAAGGCGGCGCGCTGGCGGAAGCCTACACCCGCGCCTTCGAGTGCGACCCGGTGTCGGCTTTCGGCGGCGTGATCGGCTTCAACCGCGCCGTGGACGCGGCCACCGCAAAAGAAGTCGCCAAGACCTTCATCGAGGCCATCGCGGCGCCGGACTACACGGCCGAGGCGTTGGATATCCTGCGCGTCAAGAAAAACCTGCGGCTCATGAAGGTGGCGCCGGGCGAGCCGGGGCTGGTCATCAAGTCGCTTGCCGGCGGTTATCTCGCCCAGACGGCCGACACCGCGAAGCTCGACCGCGCGGCGGCGAAGGTGGCCACCAGGCGCGCCCCCAGCGACGAGGAGTGGGCCGCGCTCGAGTTCGCCTGGAAGGTGGCCAAGCACGTGAAATCGAACGCCATCGTCTTCGCCCGCGCCGGCCAGACCGTGGGCGTCGGGGCGGGGCAGATGAGCCGCGTCGATTCGGTCAAGATCGCGGCCATGAAAGCGGTGCTGCCGCTCTCCGGAACGGTGGTGGGTTCCGACGCCTTCTTCCCCTTCCCGGACGGCGTCGAGGAGGCCGCGCGCCACGGCGCTACGGCCATCATCCAGCCGGGCGGCTCGGTGCGGGATCAAGAGGTGATCGAGGCCGCCGACCGGCTCGGCCTGGCCATGGTGTTCAGCGGCATACGGCACTTCCGCCACTAGGCAATACCAGGTGCAACAAGCGCCCGCCGCGGTGCGAACCGGCGGCTGAGCCGATGGATCAGAACATCCCGCCACCCGGGCAGGCGGTGCCGTCTGAAACGCGTGGCGCTGCCCGCAAGGACACCGTGGCCGGGTTTGTCAACGCCGTAGTCAGCGTCCCCGATGGGCTCGCGTCAGCGACGCTGGCGGGCGTAACGTGCTGTTCCTGCTGGTCGTGTTGATCGGGCTGTGGCTTGTGGTATTCGGCCTGCTCCGGGCGGGGCGCCTCGCGAGGGCGAGCAGCGGAACGGCGGCGAAGTTCACCACCAGGGCGAGGACAACGGCCGAGAAGCGATTCAGCGGCGCGCGGGCGGCGGTCCGGTAGCCGCCGCCCGGCGCCCTGCCATGTGGGCTTACCATCCGTGCTGCGTCACGGTCTCCCGCGCCACGGAAACGATGCTGGGGGAGACCAGCCGCTTGAAATCGTCCATCCGCATGTGGAGGACGTCGCGATGCGTTCCGGCATTGAAGGCGATGCGCTCGTCCCGCAGCAGCGCGCTATCGAGGTAGACCGGGAGGTCGTAGAGGTTCCCGAAAGGAGGCATGGCGCCCAGGTCGCAATCGGGAAACAGTTGTCCGAGTTCGTTCTCTGTAGCCAGCCGCACGTGCGTGAGCCCGAGAGCGGCGCGCAGTTCCTGAAAATCGACCACCATGCTGGCGGGAAGCACCAGCATGGCATATCCGTTATCGCCCCAGATCACCACCGTCTTCGCCACCTCCTGCGGGGGCAAGTGCTCGGCGCTGGCGACCTCCCGCGCGGTGTAGGCGAGCGGGTGGACGTTGTGGTGGTAGGGAACACGGCTCTCCTCCAGGAAGAGCCGCAGTTTCTCGGATAGTGCCATAACAGCCTCCTGTACTGGGGATGGGAGAACCACTGCCGCCACGCACGGCCGGCACAGCATGGCAAGCGGAGAAATCCGGAGGAAGGGCTGGAGCGGACGCCGAGGGTACCCGTGTGCGGGGGCATGGTGGCGATCCTCTGCCCACATTGTACGCCCGGGAGGCGCCGAACGGCTGCCTTATTCGTACCGCAGCGCCTCAATCGGGTCCAGGCGCGCGGCTTTCACGGCCGGCAGCAAACCCGCTACAAGCCCCACGCTTTCCAGCATCAGGGTCGAGGCGAGGACCGCGAAGGTGGATACGCGCAACTGGATGTCGCCGGTGCCGCTGGTGTCCTTGAACAGCGGGCCGAGCAGCGGCATGGTTTCCAGTACCGCCGTGACCGCGCAGCCGGCCGCTACCCCCAGCACGCCGCCGAAAGTGACTACCGCCATGGCCTCCAGCAAAAACTGCGCCAAGATCGCGCGGCGGGTGGCGCCGATGGATTTCAGTACGCCGATTTCGCGTGTCCGCTGCGTTACCGAAACCAGCATGATGTTGGCCAGCCCCACGCCGCCGATCGCCAGCGTGAGGGTGCCGATGAAGCCCAGCAGCAGGCGCAGCGCCAGCGCCATAGTTTCGACAATGTGCAGGAACTCGCCGAAAGCGATGATCTGCACGGCGCGCTCGTCGTGGGGCGAAAAATCATGCACACCGGCCAGCACGCCGCGTACCTGCCGCACGGCATCCTCGCGGAAGACCGGGTTGATGGGGCTCCAGACGATGTAATTGGGATAGCGGATGTCGCGCAACAACGCGGCCGCCGAGTAGGGGATGAACAGGCACTCGTTATCCGGGGCGTTGTAGTTGGAGATCTGGACCTTGTTCCGGATCACCCCCAGGACAGTGAACCGCAGCCCGTTGATGGCGATCTCCTCGCCCTCCGGGGGAATCTCGCCGAACATTTTCCGGACGGCGTTTGCACCCATCACCGCCACGCGCCGTTTCCCGGCCAGGTCCTCCGGCGCCAGCCAGCGGCCGGAGGCCATCTGCATATTTCGCAGCGTGCCGTAGGAAGGATAGACGGCCCGCACCGTGAGGCTCTGGGTACGGTAGCCGCGCACGATGTTGGCGCCCCACAACAGCACCTCCGGAGAGACGGCCGCCACCAGGGGCGCGTTCTCCCGGATGGCGTTCACGTCGGAAAGCTCGAGGCGGATGCGGCGGCCGGCGCGCTCGCCCCCGGCCTGCGTGGAGGTCTGGCCGTTGTAGGTGATCACCAGGTCGTGCCCCACCGCAAGGAAGGCTTTCCGCAAGGCGAACTCGAAGCCGTCGCCGTAGGAGTAGAGGATGACGAAGCAGGCCACACCCCAGGCCAGGCTGATGGTGGTCAGGATGCTGCGCTGGCGGTTGAAGCGCAGGGCCTCCACGGCTTCCCGAACGATGCTGCTAGCGCTCATAGCGCAAGGCCTCCACGGGGGTAAGAGATGCCGCGCGCCACGCCGGCCAGGCGGCGGAGGCCACCGCCGTCAGCGCCAGCGCGCCGAAGGCCAACGCCGTGGTGCCGCCGTCCACCGGCAGCCCGCCGAACATCTCCGGCATGGGGAAGGAGTTGACCACCGCGGCCAGTCCGTAAGCGCACAGAAAACCGGCGGTCCCGCTGATGCCGGCCAGCAGCAGCCCCTCGAGCAGGAAGTCCGCCAGGATGCGCAGGCGCGTGGCGCCTACGGCCTTGCGCAGCCCGATCTCGCGGGTGCGCTCGGAGACCGAGACCAGCATGATGTTCATGACCCCTATGCCGCCGAGCGTCAGGGTGATGACCGCGATGCTCGCCAGGAACGCGGTCATGGACAGGAAGACGCCGTCGAACAATTCGGCCTGCTCGACGGTATCCCAGATGTGGACGGCCCCGGGGTCGCGCGGGTGGAAACCGTGGTTGCGCGCCAGCACCCGCATCACCTGTTCGCGCGCGGGCTTCCACTCGGCCAGCGAGCGCGGCACGTAGATGATGTTGTTGACGATGCCCGGCTGGAAGCTGGCATCGGCCGGCGGCAGGTCCCGCACCAGCGTCGTGTAGGGGATGTAAATCTTGTCCACGTCCAGGCCGTTGTAGCTGGAGTTCTGCTTCTTGGAAGGCATGACCCCCACTACCGCGAAGGGCAGGCCGTTGATGGCCACCTGCGCCCCCACTACGCCCGGCCGATCGCCGAACAACTGCTTCCGCACATTGTCGCCGAGCACGCAGACGCGCCGCGCGCCGTCGTTATCGGGCCCGGCCAGGAAGCGGCCGGCGGAGACGGGAATGGTGCGGATGCGCGAGTACAGCGGCTCGACTCCGTTCACCGTGAACGAGCCGCTGTTATGGACGCTCACCGCGCGCGCGGTGTTCTGCATCTCGCCCACCGCGTACCGCACGCGCCAGCACTCGGTGCGGATATCCCGAATGTCGCGGTAGGTGAGTCGCACGCGGCGCCCGGCGCGCTGCCCGCCGGCCTGCATCTCGGTGCGGCCGCCGAAGACCAGCACGATATTCTCCCCCAACTGCCGCATGTTGGCGTGCTGGCCCTGCTTGAAACCCTCCCCCATGGCCACGATCAACACCATGGAGGCCACTCCCCAGGCGATTCCCGCCATGGTCAGGAAGCTCCGCAGCTTGTTGCGCAGCAGGCTGGCACACACCTGGCCGAATAGTTCCCGGAGGTACATGGCGCCTCTACTGGAGGATCACCTGGTCGCCTTCGCCCAAACCCTCGACAATCTGAACGCGCGAACCATTGCTGATCCCGGTGACCACGGCCACCCGGCGCTTACCGCTTTCGGCCGTCGGATCGGGAATCGCCACCGAGGTGGACTTGTCCTTCTGATACAGGATGGCGCTGTCCGGAACGGCCAGCACGCCCTTGCGCTCCTCCAGAATGATCTCGGCGTTGGCCGTCATGGCGGCGGCCAGCTTGCGCGAGGCGTTGGAGATGGAGACCCGCACCTCGAAGGTGGTGACGTTATCCTTTTCCACGCCCAGAGGGGAGATCTTGGTCACCTTGCCGAGGAAGGTCTGGTCGCGGTAGGACTCCACGGTGATGCGCGTGGGCTGGCCGGTGTAGACCTTGCCGATGTCGCTT
>JAWLGN010000210.1:0-9719 GCA_041685075.1 Bryobacteraceae bacterium | reverse complement strand
GCCTGCCCGCTCCGGCCAAATCGGCCGTCGTCAGTCGCCTGTCTCTCTCGTTCATCGCCTCACCTCGTGCAACTCGAGCAATTCATCGAACAGGGCGCGGTAGCACACCATGGCCTTGCGCAGATCTTCGGTGCCGGCCTCGCCGCGGTTGAAGCGGCCAAGAATGTCCCGCGCGACGCGGTAGTTCTGCACCACGTCGGGATAATGCACGGAGATATCGGCGGCACGCTGTTCGAAGTTGGCCATAGGATAGCCGCGGACGCGCATGACCTCGGTGACCAGGCGGTCGGCTTCGAAGACCGCCTCCTTGGGTTCATCCACGAAGCGCTCCTGGTCGGCTCGCCAGGCGCGAATGAAGCGCTCCCGCTCCTCCCGCCCGAGCGAGCGAATATCGAGACGCTGCGCCCGTTGCCCGCGCGACTCCAGTTCGTGCTCGGCGCGGTTCTGGTCATGGTATCCGCGGACCGTCCGGTCGTACTCCGGGCCGAACTGCGCCTGTAGTCGCCGGCTGCGGCGCCGCCGCTCCATGTACAGCCACCCCGCCAGGCCCGCCGCCACCAGAAGCGCCGCCACGATCACGATGATGGCCCAGGTTGGCATACGAAACTCTCCCCTCCCTGGGTCTGCACGTGATGTTCCAGAGGAGAGCGTATGATTTATCGCCGGAGGCTAACGTGTCTTCGAGCACGCGGTTTCGGAGCGCACCCGGCAGGCATCGTGCACGGATGATTCCGGCGACCAGACGCCGCCCGGTCCAAGCGTGCGAACTCGGAAGCGGCGCACCCGGCGGCGTTCGCCGGGAGGTGGTAGATGAAAGGATTACTCGTGGCCGCCGCAGCGTTCGGGGCGTTTAGCGCTAACGCGCAATACACCGGACGCAGCGGCGTACAGTATGCCAATGAAGGCGTGGCCTTCGCGGTGCAACGCACCGGCGACTGGTCAGCGGACCGCCGGGACGGCAGGTGCACGGTCCGGGTGCGGATCGACGACGAAGCGGACGTGGAACTGCAAGGCGAACAGATCCGCATTCGCACGATCAGGGGCGCGCCGGGACTGGACTTGGGAACCCAATGCAACGCGCCTTTGCCGGCTTCCGGCGAGATCCGGAACTTCCGTTTTCGGGCCATCGACGGGCGTGGGACTGCCCGCCTCGTCCAGGAACCCGCGGCACGCAACTTCTTCGTCGGGGTGGTGAATGTGCGGGACCCTCGGGGCGGCGCCGGCGCCTACACCTTTGATCTCTCGTGGGATTGGTATGGAGCAGGCGGCGGTTTGTTTCCCGAGCCGCCGACGACCCGGCCGACTCCGCTGCCTGGCGGATCCGCCGTATTACCGCAGATGAACACGTCCTTCGCCGGTAGCGGTACACTCGTCGAGGGCAATCAACGGCACAACCTGACGGAGGCTTCGGTTCGTGTCCGGGGCAGCCAATGTGAGGTCGCGCTGCTCACCGACCGGCGCCAGCGGTTGGAGATGACGGGCAGCATCGCTCGAAACGCTCCCCGGTGCGTGATCAGCAGTTCGAACCGGGGACCTCTGAGCGCCAACGCCTACATTCACCTGCGCGGTAACGTGGCCAGCGGCCTGGACGTGAGCGGCAACTTCCAGGGACGCAACTTCCAGGGTTCGTTCCGCGACCGTTGAGCCGCTCTGCTGCGCGCGGTCGCAGGGCCGGCGCGCGGCCGCGCGCAGTGGGGAGGTTAGCGGTTTGCCGCTTCCAGCAGCACCTTGAGAGTGCCGCGGCGGGCTGCACACTCGAAAGCCGCCGGAGCATCGGCCAGCGAGAAGCGGGCCGCGATGGTTTCTTCGACCGGCAGCACGCCGCGGCGCAGCAGATCGAGCGCCGGCTCGAAGCGCCCGCAGCGCGAGCCGATGAGGGTGATTTCGTTCACCACCGCCGGAGCGCCGTCGAAGGCCACGGAGCCGTGCACCGTCGATTTCAGAATCACGGTCCCGCGCGGGCGCGCCATCCGCACCGCCTGGTTCAAACCCTCGGATGAGCCGGTGGCCTCCACCACCCAATCGAACTCGGCGGCGGGCAGGCGGTCCGCCGGCGCGGTCTCGACGCCGGTGGCGGCGGCGATGCGCAGCTTTTCCGGATGCCTCCCGTACTGCCGCACCTTGAGCCCCGAGGCGCGCAGCACCATGGCTATCAGCAGCCCCAGTTTACCGTCGCCCAGCACCGCCACTTCAGCGCCCGAAGGGATGGAGACCTGGTCGAGAATCTCGCAGGCGGCCGCGACCGGCTCGGTGAAAACGGCGCGCTCGTTGGTCAGGGTATCTTCGAGCACCCGGAGGTTGCGCTCGGGCAACGTGAGATACTCGGCGAAGGCGCCGGGATGGCCGGTGATGCCCAGCACCGTGCGGTTGGGGCAGTGGCGGCCCAGCCCGCGCCGGCACCAGTCGCAGGCGCCGCACTCCAGGTTGATCTCCCCCACCACGCGCCGTCCCGCGAGCGAAGCGCTATCGGCCTCCACCACCTCGCCCACGAACTCGTGCCCGGGGATACCGGCGAAGCCGTAATAGCCCCTTTGGAGTTCCAGGTCGGTATTGCAGATGCCGCCGACAATCAGCCGGATCAGAGCGTGTCCCGGCGCGCGCCGCGGCATGGGAACCTCCCGCACCTCCACGCGCCCGTTTTCGATATGCACCGCGAGCATAAAACAAACCGTAGCACGAGCGCTAACCGCGAGGCGGACGCACGCCCGCTATACTGGAAGTTCTCCATGTCCGCCGAACTGGTCTGCTTCAACGAGCGCTGCCGCGCGCGCTACCCCGTCACCGAGGTGATCTACAACTGCCCCCGCTGCGGGGCGCTGCTGGAGGCTGCCTATACGCCGCCTTCGGCACCCCCGGCAGAATTGAAGCAGACCTGGCGCAGCCGCCGCACCAGCAACGCTCCGCTCGACCAGAGCGGGGTGTGGCGCTACCGCGAGAGCATCCCGTTTCTCGACGACTACCGCGCGGTGGTGACCCTGCGGGAAGGGAACACCCCGCTGCTCGACGCGCCCCGCGCCGCCCAATACGCCGGGCTAGACCGCCTGGTCTTCAAGCACCAGGGCTTCAACCCCACAGGCTCATTCAAAGACAACGGCATGACCTGCGGCACGGCACAGGCCGTGCGGCTGGGCATGCGCCGCGTAGCCTGCGTCTCCACGGGCAATACCTCGGCCTCCATGGCCGCCTATGCCAGCGCCGGCGGCCTCGACCCCATCATCTTCATCCCCCATGGCAATATCTCCTATGGCAAGCTGGCGCAGGCGCTCGAATATGGTGCCCGCACCCTTCAGGTGGAGGCCAACTTCGACCAGATCCTGGCGCTGGTCCGCACGCTGGCCGAACGGCTGGGAATCTACCTGCTGAACTCGATCAACCCCTTCCGCATCGAGGGCCAGAAGACCATCATGTTCGAGCTGCTCGACCAGCGCGACTGGAACCCACCGGACTGGATCGTGCTGCCGGGCGGCAACCTGGGGAATGTCTCTGCCTTCGGCAAAGGGCTGCGGGAGATGCGCGACCTGGGCCTGATTTCGCGGCTGCCCCGCCTGGCGGTGGTCCAGGCCGCCGGCTCCGCGCCGTTCTACCAACTGTTCCACTCGGCCGTTCGCACCGCCCTACGCCCGGTGGCGAATCCCGAAACGCTTGCCACCGCCATTCGCATCGGCGATCCCGTCTCCTGGCCCAAGGCGCTGCACGAGATCCTCTGCT
This sequence comes from Bryobacteraceae bacterium, assembly GCA_041685075.1. GTDB lineage: Bacteria > Acidobacteriota > Terriglobia > Bryobacterales > Bryobacteraceae > JAMCRM01. The sequence goes on along the minus strand of JAWLGN010000210.1, from coordinate 6,011 downwards.
CGAACGGCACCGTCGAGCAGGCCACGGAGCAGGAGATCGCGGACGCCAAGGCCATCATCGGCCGCTGCGGCATCGGCTGCGAGCCCGCCTCGGCCGCCACTCTGGCCGGAATACGCAAACTTAGCGCAGCAGGTACTATCTCGTCTGAGGCCGACGTGGTGGCAGTACTTACGGGTAATGTCCTCAAAGATCCGGACTATATCTTCCGCTATCACACCGGCGTCCTCAAGTCGCCCACAGGTGACTCAATCCGGGCCACTTACGGCAACGCTCCCACGGTAGTGCCGAATGACCCGGATCGTATCGCCGCGCTACTGGAACAGTAATGGCGATCCAATACCCGCATTGGGGCGTGAATAGACCCCCGCAAATTTCATAGTACTCACGATTACATTTGTCTTGTCTGGATTGGGTAGTTCTGGTACATATGTACTATGCGCGCCACCAAGATCACTGAACGCTCACAGGACGAAACCATCCGAAAAGAACTCCAATACCTGTACGACCGGCGCTCCGCGGTCGAGATGTTGATCCGCTCGCTCGAGTATTACGATCAGTTCAGCAGCACTCGGGCGGTATCACTCGACCAGAAATCCGCCTGAACGGCCAATCGCCTGGCAGACCGCAATGCGGCTGTCGGCGGGACGGGCCGTTGCGCCCTCAGGTTACCGCGCCAGCGCGGCATCCAGCCGGACCGAGAGGTCGGCGTACTGGATGGCTCCCGGATGGAATAACCGGACCAGCCCATCGCTGTCCACCACAACAATGGTTGGGGTAGTGCTGACGCCATACTGGCGGAAGTTCTCCTGGCTCAGCGGCGCCGCTATGCCGTCCAGCCCAGGGTAATCCCGGCGGCGGACCTCGTCGATATAACGAGCCTCCTCCTCCGGACCGGTCTCACGGCCCCGGGCCACGTAGCCGTAGGTTTGGGTGGGGGCCACTACAGCCAGTCCTTTGGGCCCGTATACCTCCCGCACGCGGGCGAGATCCCCGGCCATGTGCTTGCAGTCGCCGCACCAGTGTGCCCAGAAGAAGAGGAGCGCCGGGCGGCCGCGCATCTCCGGCGAAGCGCCCTCGAGCGGCGGGGCGGGCTTGCCCTCCAAATCGAGCAGGTGCAGGTTTTTCTGGATGCGGGGATGGATGGGGCTTCCTCGCCAGCGGGCCAGTTCCTGGCGCAGGAAGGCGATGGCCTCCTCGCGCTCGCCCTGCCGGTCGAGTGTCTGGGCGTGGACCTCGATGGCGGCGCTGAGCGCGGTGGCCAGCCGCCGGTCTTGATCCAGCGGGCGGCCGCGGAGCATTTCGAGCGCCAGTTCGCGGGTCTTGGCGGCATTCCCGGCCGCCCGTTCGAGTTCACCCGCGGCCAGCGCCCCGCGCCCCAACCAGGAATAGGCCTCCAGCCACTCGGACGTAGCGCCCTGCTTCGCCCGATACTCGTCGACCAGTTGCTCTGCGCCGGAGAGGTCGCCGCGCATGGCCGCCCTCCGTACCTCCGGCACAAGGTCTGCCGCCGGCGCCGCCAGGGCGCCCCAAACCAGCGCTGCCAGAATGTACCGCATAGAGCAATTGTCCCATCGCCCGGCGCCCGGCGGGCGGCCGTCCGCCGGATTCCCGCTTGACACCGGCGCCATCGCAATACAGGATATTGACATGCCAAATACCGGGTTACCTATCCTGAACCGGCGGAAGTTTCTGGGCGGGTGCGCCGCGGCGGCGGCGTGCTCGGCCTGCCCCGCGCTGTGGGGGGCGTCGATGCCCGCCGCGCCGGGCGGCAAGGCCAGAGTCCGGCTGGTCTTCTCCTATCCTCCGAAACCCATCGAGGGCTGGCCCTACGTGGGCTACGACCACCAGGGGCGCGCCGCCGAACTGACCTCCCGGTTGCGCCAGGCATGCCCGGAGATCGATTTCGTCACCGCACCGGTGGCAGACGCCGAGGCCGGCGAGAAGATGCTGGCCGCCGATAGCGGCATCGACGGCTACATGGTCTTCATCACAGGCATCCCATCGACCGCTTTCCGGCCGTTCGTCTTTTCAGGCCGGCCCGCGGTGGTGGTGGACGATCTCTATGGCGGCACCGGGGCCTTCCTGGGCGCGTACGGCCCGGCCAAGAGCAAGGGACTGCCCGTGGCCGGCGTCTCCTCCAGCGACTTCGAAGACACCGCGCGCGCCGCACGCGTCTTCGCAGCCATCCACAAGATGCGCTCTTCGACCATCGTGGACGTGACGCACCGCGACCCGGCCGCCATGGTGAAGGCCATTCAGGATACCCTGGGCACCACCGTGAAAATTGTCCGCGGCGAGGAACTCGAAGCCGCCTATCGCAAGGCCGACCGCGCCGAGGCGCGCAAGTGGGCCCGCACCTGGACAGGCAACGCCGCCAAGGTAGTGGAACCCACCCCGCAGGTGCTCGAAGACTCCGGCGCAATGTACCTGGCCATGCTCGACCTCATGGGCAGCCACAAGGCGCAGGGCATCGCGGTGGACTGCCTGCACCTGTTCTACGGCGGCCGGCTCTCCGCCTACCCCTGCATGGGCTTCTTCCAGATGAACGACGACGGCCTGGTAGGCGCCTGCGAGGCCGACATCCAGTCCGCCGTCACCATGCTGGCCATCACCTATCTCACCGGCAAGCCCGGCTACATCTCCGACCCGGTCATCGACACCTCGAAGAACCAGGCCATCTATGCCCACTGTGTGGCGCCCAGCAAGGTTTGGGGACCCAAGGGCGGCTCCAATCCGTACCACATCCGCAGCCACTCGGAAGACCGCAAGGGCGCGGCCGTCCGTTCCCTCATGCCCCTGGGCCACATGACCACCACGGTGCGCTTCGTTCCGCAGTCCAAGCTCATGGTGATCCATACCGGCAAGGCGGTGGATAACATCGACGACGACAAGGCCTGCCGGACGAAACTGGCGGTCGAGGTGAAGGACGCGCGCAAGCTGATGGCCGACTGGCAGCATGGCTGGCACCGCGTCACGGTCTACGGCGATGAGCGCGTTCCGATCGAGATGTTCTGCGACTTGACCGGTTACAAGTTGGTGGAGGAGGGATAGCCCCGCGCCATCTCCCCGGCCGTGTGATAACATTCCTGAACGTCCGGGGAGGTAGCTTACAATGAGGACCTGCTTGTTCCTGGCGCTCGCCCTCGCGGTGACGCCCTCCATCGCATCGGCCCAGTGCTTCGACCTGGCCGAAGTCAACGCCGAAACGGCCGAGGGCCAGTTGCTCCAGCATATCGGTCAGGAATCCGACGAAGCCGCCAAGCTGCAACGACTGGAGAACTTCGCCGCCCAACATCCCACCCACGAAGCTGCCGGCTGGGTCTACGAGCAGTTGCAGGCGGCCTACATAAAATCCAACAGCCACGACAAGGCGCTGGAGATCGCGGAGAAGATCCTGAAGCTGGCGCCGGGGTGCGCGGAGGCCGCCCACCAGGCGCTCAAAGCTGCGGAGGGCAAAAAAGACCCCGACCTGGTGCTCGCCTGGTCCGGCCGCACTTCCGAGATTGCGCTCCAAGTGGCGAACGCCCCCAAACCGGCGGACGAAGATGAGGTCGAGACCTGGAAGAACCGCGCCGACTGGGCCCGACAGGTGAACATCTACACCGAGTACTCGCTCTATGCCATGTCGCTCCAGACCACCGATCCGCAGAAGAAGATCGCGCTGGTCGAGGCCCTTGAAAAGCGCAACGCCTCGAGCGAGTATCTTCCCAAGGCCTATCCGCAGCTCTTTCTGGCCTACCGCCAGGCCGGCGACAACGAGAAGGCCATCGCGTTGGCCGAAAAGGTGCTCGCCACGGACCAGTCCGACGTGGATATGCTGGTGGTGGTGGCGAGCGACTATCTCGCCAAGAAGAAGGAGCCCGACAAGGTTCACGCCTACGCAGCCAAGGCCGTGGAACTGGCCGCAGCGCAGCCGGTGCCGGAGGGCGTCGCTGAGGATGCGTGGAAGAAGCGTCGGGAAGGCCTGATGGGAGCCGCGCACTTCATCAGCGGATCGCTTTACTACACGCAATCCCGCTGGGCGCAGGCCGACGCGCAACTCCGCCGCGCCCTGCCGTTCCTCGACAACCAGGAGATGAAGGCCGAGGCCCTCTACTACCTGGGCTTCGCAAACTATAAGCTGGAGAAAGGACAGGAAGCGGCCAACTACTTCCGCCAGTGCGCCGCCATCAAGAGCCGCTTCCAGGCCGCCGCCGCCCGAGACCTGCGGGGCGTCCGCGCCGAATTCACTGGTATTAAATGAACCTCTTAGTTCCCAACCTGGGCTCGACGTCGCTCAAGTACCAGATTCTCGAAATGCCGGCCGAAACCGTGCTGGCGCGCGGCCGCATGGAACGCGTGACCGACTACCGTGAGGCCATCGCGGAAGTGCGCACCGGCGGCACCCGGATCGACGCGGTAGGGCTGAAAGCCGTGCACGCCGGGCCGGACTACCGCGGCACCTTCCTGGTGGACGCGGCATTAATCGCGGCCATGGAGGAGTTCCTGCCCGCCGCCCCGGCGCACAACGCCATCTACCTGACGGCCATTCGGGCCTTCCAGGAGGCCATGCCGGGCGTACCGCTGGTGTGTGCCTTCGAGCCGGAGTTCCACACCACGGTGCCGGAGTATGCGCGTCATTACGGGGTACCGCCGGCCTGGCGCGCCGAGGGCGTGGCGCGGTACGGTTTTCACGGCGCCTCCCACCAGTACATCGCCGACCGCACGGCCGAAGTACTGGGCAGCGCGCCGCGGCTGGTGAGCTGCCACTTGGGCGGCAGTTCGTCGATCTGCGCCATCGCCGACGGCCGCTCGGTCGATACCACCATGGGTTTTTCACCGCAGTCCGGCCTCGAGAACGCCACGCGCCACGGCGATTTGGATGTCTTCGCGGTGCTCTTCATGATGGAGCGCCACGGCTGGCCGGTGGATGAGGTGCGCAATCAACTGGCCCGCGGCGGCGGGTTGGCGGGACTCTCCGGCATTGCCGGGGGCGACGTGCGAGACATCGAGCGCGCCGCCGCCGAAGGCAATGCCGACGCCGCCCTCGCGCTCGAGGTCTTCACCTACCAGGTGCGCAAGACCATCGGCGCTTATGCCGCCGCGATGGGAGGGCTGGACGCGGTGGTCTTCACCGGCGGCATCGGGGAGAACTCCGCGCGGCTGCGCGCCGAGTGCTGCCGCGGCCTGGAGTTTTTGGGGATCGAAATCGACCCGGGCGCCAACCAGAACGGCACGGGCGACCGCATCGTCTCCTCGCCCGACTCGCGCGTGAAGGTGCTGGCGCTGGCGACTAACGAAGAACTGGTAGTGGCGCGCCGCGCCTACCGTGTGCTGGCCGCACGCGGCCTTGCCGCCGAGGCCGTATGAGAGTCGCGGTGCTGCTGTTGGCGGCCGTGGCGCTCCAGGCCCAGAGCCTCATGCCGCTGCCGGCGAAACTCACGCTGGGGCAGGGCACACTACCGGTTAAGGAAAACTTTCGCATCGCCTTTACCGCATACAAGGAGCCGCGCCTGGAAGCCGCCGCCGCGCGGCTGGTTACCCTCATCGCCCGCAAGACCGGCATCCCCATCCGTCCCTCCGGCCCTGCGGTTCTCGAAGTGCGCTGCGCCGGTCCCGGTGACGCCGCCGAGGCCTATCGCCTCTCCGTCACCCCCGCGGGCGCCCGCATCGAAGCTGCCGAACCGCCCGGCGTGCTGCGCGCCTTCGCCACCTTCAGCCAGTTGGTGGAACTGGGGCGCGAGGGGTTCGGCGTGCCCGCTGTCGAGATCGACGACCGGCCGCGTTTTCCGTGGCGCGGCCTCCTGCTCGACCCCGCGCGCCACTGGATGCCGGTCGAAACCGTCAAGCGCACCCTCGACGGCATGGCCGCGGTGAAGCTCAACATTCTCCACCTGCACCTTGCCGACGACCAGGGCTTCCGCGTGGAAAGCCGCCGCTACCCGAAGCTCCACGAACTGGGTTCCGACGGCCTCTACTACACCCAGGACCAGGTGCGGGAGATCGTGGCCTACGCGCGCGACCGCGCCATC
>JAWLGN010000209.1:0-9768 GCA_041685075.1 Bryobacteraceae bacterium | reverse complement strand
AAGCAAGAAGGCGGCGGCCTGACGGCCGCATCACTTTATGACATAAACCGGACAGATCACGTGCTAATAAAACCGGACAACTTGAAAAGCTAACGACAGGCGGCTACGGTAAGAATCTCGGCCACGGTGGCGGGGCCCAGGTCGCGGCGCTCCCCGAGGGTCGTCCAGCCGCGGCGCTCGAATCGCGCGGCCACCTCCTGGGCGGCGCAGGCGTCGATGCCGTAATCGGAGAGCCGGGTGGCCACCCCGAGCGATTCGAAGAAAGCGCGGGTGCGCGCGACGGCGGCATCGATACGGGCGTCCTCCGTGCCTTCCCGGATGCCCCAGACGCGTTCGGCATATTGCAGCAGCTTGGCGCGCTTGCCCTCGCGCCGCACCGACATGGCCGCCGGAAAGACGATGGCCAGGGTTTGGGCATGGTCCAGGCCGTAGACGGCAGTGATCTCGTGCCCGATCATGTGGGTGGACCAGTCGCCCGGCACGCCCTGTCCAATCAGGCCGTTCAGCGCCATGGTGGCGCACCACATCAGGCTGGCGCGGGCGTCGTAGTCGGGCGGCTCGGCGAGCGCGCGGGGACCGTCCTCGATCAGGGTGAGGAGAATGCCCTCGGCGATGCGGTCCTGCAAGGGCGCGGCGGCAGGGTAGGTGAGATATTGCTCCAGCACGTGCGCGTAGGCATCCACCACGCCGTTGGCCACCTGGCGCGCGGGAAGCGTGAAGGTGGTTTCGGGATCCAGCACCGAAAAACGAGGGTAGACCAGCGGGGAGGCGAAGGCCAGCTTCTCGCCTGTCTCGCGGCGGGAGATCACCGCGCAATCGTTCATCTCGGAACCGGTGGCGGGCAGCGTCAGGACGCAGCCCATGGGCAGCGCCGCGGTGAGGGCCGACCCCTTGGCGACGATATCCCATGGGTCGCCGGCGAAGGGCACGGCGGCGGCGATGAACTTGCTGCCGTCGAGTACCGAACCGCCCCCCACGGCCAGCAGGAAATCCAGCCGTTCGGTGCGAATCTTCTCCACCGCGCGCATCAGGGTGGCGTAGTCCGGGTTGGGTTCGATGCCGCCGAACTCTTCGACGTGCCGGTCCCCCAGCGCCGCCCGCACCTGTGCATGCACGCCGTTGCGGAAGATGCTTCCGCCGCCGTAGGTCATCAGGACGCGCGCGTCGGCCGGGATTTCAGCTCCGATGCCGGCGATCTGGCCGCGGCCGAACAAGATTTTGACGGGGTTCTGGAACTGGAAGTTCTGCATAGTTGGACAACAATGTATCACCCTGCCGTAGCACAAAAATGACACAAGTGATACGATAGCGGCTCAGCCATGCGCATTCCCGTGCTGTTGTTTGCTGCCGTTCTGGCGCTGGCCGGCCCCTTGCGTGCTGAGTTCGTTCGCCTGCGAGTGGTCGATTCACAAGATGCCGCTGTGCCTGGCGCGCGCGTGACGGCGCGCGGCGGCGGCGAGCGAATCGAAATCTTGACGGACGAAGGCGGCGTCGCCGTTTTCGAATTCCCCCGTCCGGTGGAAATCGAGGTCGCGGCAGAGGGTTTCGAACCGCTGCGCCGCAGGGTAACAACCGCAGAGGCTACCATCCGGCTGCAGCCGGCTATGCTGCGCACGGCGGTCGAGGTGGCGGTGGCGGGCGAGCCGCTGGCGGGCTATGCCACCGGGACGGCGGCGGAGATCGAGCGGCACGGCGCCCGCACGGTATTGGACGCGGTGGAGGCGCTGGTGCCCGGCGCTTTCGTGACGCGTCGCGGCGTGATGGGCTACGGCATCGCCACCAATGGCACGGGCGGGGTTTCCATTCGTGGCATCGGCAACCAGCCCAACACGGGTGTACTGGTGGTGGTGGACGGACGCCCGGACTTCCAGGGGTTGATGGGCCACCCGCTGCCGGATTTCTACAGCCTTTCCGATGCCGCCTCCGTGACCGTTACGGAGGGGCCGGCTTCGGTGCTTTACGGCAGCAACGCCATGGGCGGGGCCATCGAAGTGAAACCCACGCGTCCGGCCGAGGGGATGAGCACGCGGCTCACCTCGGGGTTGGGATCGTTCTTCACCGGGCAGCACCGGCTGGCGCACGGTGCGCGGTTGGGGCGCTCGTTCTACTCGCTGACGGCGGGCGTTTCGCACACCCGCGGCGACCGGCCCAGCTCGGCCTTTCGCAACCAGGACGGTAGCGTGGCGCTGGGGCACGATTTCTCCGAAAGGTGGAAGGCATCGCTCGACGCGCGCTACGGCCACTTCCACGTGGAGGATCCGGGACCGGAACAGGCGCCGCTCGACGGATCCTACGCGCGCGTGGGCCGCGGCGGATTCAGCCTCAACCTGGATAACTCCGGCGGCCGCACCTGGGGCTACACCCGCCTCTACTCGAGCCTGGGGAATCATTACATCACCGACGGCTTCCGCTCCATCGACCGCACCACGGGGCTGCGCGCCAGCCAGCACGTGGCGCTTACGCCATCCTTGACGGTGGAGGGCGGGGCGGACGTGGTCCGCTATGGCGGCCGCGCGCGCAACGTGGTGCAGGGGATCCACTACGGGCGGCACCATCTCGGCTCCGAGGCCGGGTTCGCGCGCGCCGAGTGGATGCCCGCCGCGCGGGTGCGCCTGCACTCCGGCCTGCGCTACGAACATCACTCGACGTTCGGCGGGCTGGTGGTGCCGGAAGCCGGCTTCGGCATCTCGCTACACCCGCGCTACACGCTCTCGGGCCAGGTAGGGCGGGGCTTCCGCAACCCAACCATTCGGGAGCTTTACTTGTTTCCCGCGCCCAACCCGGAACTGGTTCCGGAGCACCTGTGGAACTACCAGGTGAGCCTGCGGGCTCGTCCGGCCGAGACGCTTGAGGCTTCGCTCACCACCTACTACGCCGACCTGCGGGACGGCATCGTGGTGATGGGGCGCTTCCCTCACATTGAGACGTTGAACGCCGGACGCGCGCTCAACCGAGGGGTGGAGACGATGCTGCGCTGGCGGCCCACGCGGCGCGTGGCGCTGCGCTCGGGTCACGCCTGGGTGCATTCCACCCACCTGCAGCCCTACGTGCCGGCGCACAAGTGGAACTATGCGCTGGAGCTGGATGCTGGGCGGGCGTTCCTGCACTTCGGCGGGACTACCGCCGGCAGCCGCTGGGCCGACGCCGGGCACACGCGCCGCATGGAAGGCTACACCGCCGCCACCGTGCGGGTGAGCGTGCCGGCGGGCCGCCATGCCAGCTTCTTCACCATGGTGGATAACCTGTTCAACCGGCGCTACGAGGTGGTGCCGGGCTACCGCATGCCGGGGATCAACGCCTCGGGCGGCTTCACGGTGCAGTTCTGATGGGCGCCGCTCGCCTGCGCGCGGTGGTGATCAGCGCGGCCATGGCGGCGCTGGCGCTGGTTCTGCCGGTGATCTTCCACGCGGTGGGGCTGGGAAGCAAGTTCCTGCCGCTGTTGCTGCCGCTGCTGCTCAACGGCTTTCTGGTTCCGTGGCGCTGGGCTGCGGCGACGGGCGCGGCGGTGCCGCTGATTTCGGCGCTGGCCACCGGCATGCCGCCGCTCTATCCGCCGGTGGCGGCGGTGCTCGCGGCGGAAGGAGCGGTGCTGGGCGGCATGGCCGCGGCGCTCCACCGGCCGCGCCGGGGCGGGGTGTGGCCGGCCCTGCTTGCCGCGGTGGCGGCGGGGCGCATGACCACGTTTCTGCTCACCTGGGCCATGGCGCCGCTGTTCGGGTTGCCCCCGGCGCCTTCCGCGGCCGCGGCGCTCATCCAGGGGTTGCCCGGCGTGGCGCTCCAGCTTGCCGTCGTTCCCTTGGCGCTGCGCGGCTTGGCGCGGCGGGGCGGTATCCTGTTTTCAGATGGACGTTAGCGAAAAACGCCGCTATTTCAATCAACTGGCGACGCAGTGGGACGGCATGCCGGGGCCGCCGGACGCCGCAGCCCGAGTGGCGCGCTTCGTCGGCCGCACCGTGCGGCCGGCCGACCGATGGATCCTCGATGTGGGTTGCGGCACGGGCGTGCTGCTGCCCGCGCTGCTCGATGCCACTCGCGGCGCGGCGCGCATCATTGAGACCGATCTCGCCGAATGCATGCTGGTGGAGAACCGTCGCAAACTTCCGGACGAGGCCGTGGAGCGGGTCTGTGCGGAGGCGCTGCGCATGCCCTTCCCGGAGAGTTACTTCGACGCCGTGCTGTGCTTCGGTGTGCTGCCGCACCTGGGTGCCGCGCAGGACGCGCTGCCGCTCCTGTGGCGCCACGTCAAGCCGGGCGGCATGCTGGCGGTGGGGCACCTGATGGATAGCGCGGCATTGAACGCCTTCCACGCCGGGCTGGGGGATGCCGTGAACCGGGACCGCCTGCCGGCGGCGGCCGAGATGGCCGACATCCTGCGCCGGGCGGGAGCCGCGGTGTACGCGGCCGAGGACGAGCCGGGCTGGTACTTCGTCGCCGCGGAGCGCGCATGACGGCCTTGCGGTGCGCGGCGGCGCTGGCGCTGCTGGCTGCCGCGGCGGCGGCGCCGTTCATCTCAAACATCGCGGTTCTGGCCCTGACGGCCCTCGCGGCACTGCCGGTGCGCGCGATGGCTGCGGGCTGGGGGCGCACGTTGAAGATGACCTTGCCGCTGGTGCTCTTCGCCGCTTTTCTGGCGGGGATGCAGGCGCTGGCCGGAACCTTCACCCCCGCACTCGCCCTGCGCACGGTAGCGGTCTTCCTGCTGAGCACCGCGGCTTTCGCCCTGTTTCCATGGCAGGGGATGGCGGCGCGAGTGCACCCGCGCTCCCGCCTTTTTCCCGCGGTGCTCTTCCTGCTCACCCTCAGGCACTTCGCGCTGGTGCTGGGGGCGGAGGCACGGCGCATCTTCGCCGCCCGGAAGCTGGCCGCGCCGCGGCGCTATGGGCCGGGCTGGTGGCGGTCGCTGGCGGGCGCGCTGGCAGGCGTGTTTCGCCTGTCCCTCGCTCGCGCGGAGCGTTTCTACGCAGGCCTGTGGCTGCGCGGGATGGCGGAATGAGCGCGGTCATCGAAGCGCGCGGGTTGTCCTACCGGTTCGGGCGCCGGGTGGTCTTCGAGAACCTGGGGTTCGCCGTCGCGCCGGGCGAGCGCGTGGGGCTGGCGGGCGCCAATGGCGCGGGCAAGAGCACGCTGTTGTGGTGCCTGGTGGGGTTGCTGCGGCCGGAGGGCACGGTGCGGCTGTTCGGGTTGCCGCCTTCGCGCGCCGCGCTCGAGAGGGTGGGGGTGGTCTTCCAGAATCCTGAAGACCAGCTCTTCATGCCATCCCTGGCCGACGACCTGGCGCTGCCGCTGCTCAACCGCGGGATGGCGGCCAGGGATGCCCGCGAGCGCGCGCTGGCCACCCTGGCGAAGGTCGGGCTGGAGGCATGGGCCGCGGAACCCGCCGCGCATCTCAGCCTGGGGCAGCGCAAGCGCGCGGCGATTGCGGCGGCGCTGGCCGGCGGGCCGGAGTTGCTGCTGCTCGACGAACCTACCGCAGAACTCGACGGGCGTTCGGTGCGCCACCTGGCGGATCTTCTCCGCAATCTGAGGGGCGCGCAGCTCATTGCCAGCCATCACCTGGAGTTTTTGCGCGCAGTCGCCGGCCGCGTCATCGTTCTGGGGGAGGGAACCATACTGGCTGACGGTCCGGCACAGGACATTCTTTCGGACCGTTCTCTCCTCGACCGCGCCGGAATTATCTGAAAACAGCTAAACCGAAAGCACATCGGGCGCATCTAAGTCAAGGAGGAGGGGCATTCATGGGCTGCCATCTTAGCAAAAAAGTCCGAGGCGAATGCGATACGTGCGGAATCGTACCATCGCAGCTCCATATGCCGGAAAACGTGCACGGCTGGTATTGCGCCGCCTGCTGCCCGGTGTGCCGGGCGCAGCGCCGTGCCGCTGAACCGCTGAAAGAAAGCCTGCAAGCGGCGTAAACATTCCGCCGGCGCGCCTGTGGCGGGCGCGCCGGCAAGCCATACCGAAAAATTCCCGCAAATCTGAAGCAACCGGCTTGGAGGTTCACACATCCATGGATGTAGAACCCCCGAACCGTGCGAAACCAGACTATCCTCCTGTCTTGCTCTTCCGTGGCGATCCTGTGTGCGGGATTGGCTACGGCTCCCGAAACTTCGAATGCGGCGCTGGCCGGGCCGCCTCTCCCCGCAACCGGGGAGATCTCGGTAGTTTCTCTCAACCTGGCGAAGGTTGTCTCGGCGGAAACCATTCTGAAGGAGCTGCTTGGCAATCCGGCGGTGCGAGACGCCGATGTGCTGCTGTTCCAGGAGGTGGCCTGTCCGGTGGAGGCGCTGGGAAAGGAACTTGGCCGGCACGTCGTATGGGCGGAGGCGCCGGGCGGACAGGGCCTCGCCATCCTGAGCCGCTGGCCGATGGAAGATCACCGTGTGCAGGCGCTCAAGAACTACGACCTGAAGTTTCGCAGCCGTACCCGCATGGCGCTCTCCGCCACCATCGCCACCCCTAAGGGGCGGGTGCGGGTGTGGAACACGCATCTGGATACCCGCGTGAACGCCGCCCAGCGCCTGGAGCAGCTTGCTCCCGTAGTGGACGAAGTATCGCGCCACGCCGGGCCGCGCATCATCGGGGGCGATTTCAACAGCAATCCCTTTTTCTGGGTGGGGCACGTGCTGCCGGTGCCGTTCGTGCGCTCACAGGCGCGCTGGCTTCGCGACTACATGACCGGGCGCGGCTTCACCACCGCACTGCCCCCCTCGCGCGGCACCCACGACATCCCGCTGATGCACCTGGATTGGGTATGGACCCGCGACGCCACCTCGCGTGCCTGCACCGTCTACCCCATGCGGTTTTCCGATCACCACGCCGTTCTGGTGCGGGTGGGCTGGTAGAGCGGGCCGGCTTCTCACCAACAGACGCTAGCGCGAAGCTTGTGTGACGCCGCCGATGGGCGGTATGGGATAGCGCCCCTGCCCGGCGAAGATCTCCGCGAACAACTCGAGCAATTCGCCGTGGATGTGGCCGTTGTCGGCCGCCAGGTGCGGGGAGCGGACGTTGTGCGGCCCGCCCTTCATGTCGGAATAGCGCCCGCCGGCTTCGGCCACGATCAGACGGCCGGCAGCCAGATCCCAGGGTTGCAGGCCGAACTCCCAGAAGCCGTCCAGCCGCCCGCAGGCCACGTAGGCCAGGTCGATGGCGGCCGAGCCGGAGCGGCGCACCCCGTGGCTGGCCATGGCGAGCTGGTGGTAGAAGTGGATGTTATAGCTGCCGCTGCGCTGGATGTTCGGGAATCCGGTGGCCAGCAGGGAGTCGGCCACCCGGGGCGCGCCGGAGACGTGGATGCGGTGGTTGTTCAGGTAGGCGCCGCCACCCCGCTCCGCGGCGAACATCTCGTCCCGCACGGGATCGTAGATGATAGCGGCCACCGGCTCGCCGGCGCGTTCGAGGCCGATCGAGACGGCGAACATCGGGTAGCTGTGCGCGAAGTTGGTGGTGCCGTCCAGGGGGTCGACGTACCAGCGGTATTCGGAAGAGGATTCAATGCCGCCACCCTCCTCCGCCACGATGGTGTGGCTGGGATAGTAGGCCCGCAGGCGTTCCACCACCAGCGCTTCGGAGGCGCGGTCGGCCTCGGTCACCAGGTCGTACTCGCCTTTACGCTCCGCGACGACTCGCCGCTCGAAGTACCGGCTCAGCAGCCCGCCCGCTTCGCGCGCAATGGCGGCGGCCGTTTCCAGGTAACTCATGGGGAGGCGTTCAGCTCTCCTCCTCGATGAGATACTTGATGTCGTGCTTGAAAATAAAAAGGTTGGGTCCGTCCGTCCGGGTGATGCGGAGGAACGAATGATCGTAGTACTCGACCGTGCCGACGACTTCTTCCCCGCTGGCAAGCTTCAGCCGCACTGGGATCTCGTTCTCAATCAGGTACTTGAGATACTTAACCTCTTCGAATGTCTGCTCGGGGGCACGGCTGCCCGATTTCCCGCTTCTTCCGTGTGCCGTAGCTATCTCTCCTGCCTTCCCGCCTTGGGAAATTCTGTATCCCCATAATAGCCGCTGCGTGCGGACACCCGCAAATTCGGGCGTCGTACGCGCACCTCGATGTTATGGAAGCGGTTGGCCGTGGGCAGGACGTTCCGGGGGTAGTAGCCCAGCAGGTACTGGGTGCGGAGGTCCCGGACGATTCCGGCGAAGGCGGTGTCGAGTTCCGGCCCGATACTGGGAAACGAGACTCTGCCCCCGGTGGCGGTGGCCAGGTTGATGAGGGCGTTCTCCCCGCCGATGTTGCGCCCCGCCGGGTTGGTCACCGGCATCACCAGCACCGGGTAGATCACGGCATCGGCCATTTGGGCGGCTTCGAGCGCGCCGTGGAAGTTCTTGCTGCTGACGGTATCGCCGCCGTCGGTGACGATGACCATGACGCGCCGCCCCTCGCGCTGCTCCAGTTCGGCGGCGGCCAGGTAGATGGCGTCGTAGAGCGCCGTGCCGGCTCCGGATTTCAGGGTTTTGAGTGAGAGTTCGATGGCGCGCCGGTTTCGGGTGAAGTGATTGTGGCTGGTGACCTGGTAGTTGAAGCTGTAGAGCGCCACCGCGTCCGCCGGGTTGCCTTCGGCGAACAGCGCCTTCAAGAAGCGGCCCACGGCTTCGATTTCGTACTTCAACTCCTTTCCCGTGGAGCCGCTGGTATCCACCATCAGGACCACCGAGAGGGGCTGCTCGGTGTGGCGTTCGAAGACCGCGATCTCCTGCGGGGCGCCGTTATCGAGGATCTCGAAATCGTCGCGGTTGAGCGAGCCTACCAGTTCGCCGGCGGCATTCTTCACGGTGGCGAGCACCCGCACCAGGTTCACGTCCACCCGGATGACGGTCTCCTGCTCGGCCGCGAGCGCCACAGCCGCGGCTGCCGCCAGGCTACAGGCGATGAGCCACCGGTGCATCCGGGTCCCACTCTCCTTCCACCCAAACTTCGCCGTCGGCAAAGAACTCCTTCTTCCAGATGGGCACCAGCCGCTTCAGGCGGTTGATGCCTTCCAGGGCGGCTTCGAAGGCGGGCTTGCGGTGCGGCGCCGTAACCACTACCGCCACGCTGGTTTCGCCGATCAGCAGCCGTCCCAGCCGGTGCACCATGGCGATGCGGCCGATGGCATACTGGCCGGCGATCTCCGCGCCGATCCGCGCCATGGTGCGGATCGCCATGGGCCGGTAGCACTCGTACTCCAGAAAGCGCGTGCGCCGGCCGTTGGTGTTGTTGCGGACGGTGCCTTCGAAGGTCACCACCGCGCCTTCTTCGCCGCAGAGCAGCGACTGCGCGATGGCGCCGGGCTGGATGGGTTCGCGGGTGAGGGCGAACAGGTGGCCGTTTTCGCGGATCTCTTCCAGGTAGCCTCCGCAGCCGCCGCTCACCGGCGGGAGGAAGGCGACCTCGTCGCCGTCGGCCACCGGGGAATCCGGCGATGCGAACTCCTGGTTGCGGGCCAGTACGATGCTGCCTGCCATCTCGCGCATGCGGGGGTGCCGCGCGGCGTAGTGCTCGAAGACCGCGCCCAGCGTGGCGCCGTCGGCAACCTCCAGGCGCTGTTCGGCGGCGCCGGCCACCTCCCTCAACATGCCGAAAAACAGGACTCTGACGCGCATGCTCCTCAAAGTCTAGCAGACGGAGCCGCTTCGTTCGCCGTTGCGAGTTTATAATCAACGGTTTATGGAACCTTGGGAAACACGTGTCCGGGTGCGCTACGCCGAGACCGACCAGATGGGCGTGGTCTACTACGCCAACTACTTCGTGTGGATGGAGGTGGGGCGCGTGGAGTTCTGCAAGGC
>JAWLGN010000208.1:0-9825 GCA_041685075.1 Bryobacteraceae bacterium | reverse complement strand
GGCACTCGCCGACCTGATTTTTCAGTACGGCGAAGAAAGGAGAGCGCGGAAGATAGCCAGAGCAATCGTTCGGGGACGGCCCATTCGGAGCACACTGCACCTGGCCGGTGTAGTGGAACGGGCCGTGCCCCGGACGGGCCGCTTGCATCCCGCCACCAAGACCTTCATGGCTCTGCGGATGGCCGTCAACGACGAGCAGAAGCAGTTGGACAAGCTCCTGGAGATCGGCCCGGAACTGGTGCGCAGCGGGGGCCGCATGGTGGTGATCGCCTTCATGTCCCTGGAGGACAGGAAGGTAAAGCTGCGCTTTCGCGAGTTGGCCGCGGAAGGCCGGGCGGTGCTCTTGACCAGGCGCCCGCTCTCTCCTTCCGAGGAAGAAACCCGGGAAAACCCGCCTTCGCGCAGCGCCAGGTTGCGCGCGGTGGAGATGGTTTAGATGCGGTGGAGATGGGTTAAGTAAAGTGGCGTCCGGCCGATGGCGCGGGCAGATGGAGCGGCCTTGAGGCCGTCCGCGTTCCCGGCGGGCGCACCACAGTAGCGAGGAACAGATGGCGACGTTGGCGACATTCTTCAGACGCTTCGAGACCCGGGCGGAGGCGCCCCGGGGACCGCGGATCGAAACGGACCCGTACCTCCTGCGTACGCTCCCTAACGAGGACGTGTTCTTCTACTGCAAGAAGATCGACAACTCCCGCCTGGTGCGCGAGGCCGACCCGCGCGCCCGCAAGGAGTGCTGGTCCACCATCGGGGCGGCGTGCGTGATGGCGGCGCTGCTGACCACCATCCTGGTCCCGAAGATGTTGGGCACCATGGAGGGCTACCGCATTCAGGAACTGCGGGCCGAGGAACAGCGCCTGCTGGACGAGCGCCGCGTGCTGGAACTCGAGGAAGCCCGCCTGCTCAGCCCGGCGCGGCTGCAGGAACTGGCTCAGCAGCGGCAGTTCGTGGCTCCCTCGCCCGGCCAGGTAATCCATCTCAATCCCAAGGGTGACGGCGCCCTGGCGCTCAATGTGAAGTAGCCGTGGGAGACGGTTGAGCGCCGTGGACCCCCAACAGCGCTGGAACGCAACCCGCCGCCTCGCCTGGCTGGCTGCGGCAATGGCCCTCTGGGGAGCAGCCATCGCCGCAAAACTGCTCTATCTCCAGGTGATCCGCCACGAGGACTACCTGCGCCAGGCCCGCCGCCAGCAGGAGCGCGTGATTGAAATTCCGGCGCCCCGCGGCACCATCAGCGACCGCAACGGGCAACTGCTGGCCATCAGCGTTCCGATGGCCTCCATCTCGGTGAACCCGCAGCAGGTGCCGGACCTGGAGGTGGCGGCCGACATCCTTTCCCGCATCCTGGAACTCGATCGCACCGTGCTCTACGGCCGCCTGCGCCACGCCGAGGCCGCCGGCCGCGGCTTCCTCTGGGTGAAGCGCAAGATCGCCCCGGAGGAGGCCGAGAGCCTGAAAAGCCTGCGGCTGAACTGGATTCAGTTTCACCAGGAGAGCCAGCGCCACTACCCCAACGGCACCTTGCTGGCCAACGCCATCGGCTCGGTGAACCACGCCGAACGCGGCAATGCCGGCCTGGAACTGGCGCTCGACGACGAGCTGGCCGGGCACCCCGGCAGCGCCCGCATGCTCACCGACGTCCGCCGCCGCGGCATCGACTCCCACATGAATACCGAGCCGCAGGCCGGGGCCTCCCTCACCCTCACCATCGACTCCCGCATCCAGTACACCGCCGAACGCGAACTCGCCCGCGCGGTGGCCGATCACAACGCCCGCTCCGCCAGCCTGGTGGCCATGAACCCCCACACCGGCGAGATCCTGGCCATGGCCAGCTACCCGACCTTCGACCCCAACTATCCGCCCGCACCCGGCGACCCGCCTTCCAAGCGCTTCAACTACGCGGTATCGGTGCCGTTCGAACCCGGCTCGGTCTTCAAAGCGATCACCCTGGCGGCGGCGCTTGAAACCACCCGGCTGCGTCCCGACTCCCTGATCAACTGCGGCAACGGCAGCATCACGCTTTTCGGCCGCACCATCCGGGAGGCCGGCCGGGGGTACGGAACCATCCCCATGTCGCTCGTGCTGGCCAAGTCCAGCAACGTGGGGGCGATTCAGGTGGGGATGCAGGTGGGGCCGGAGCGCATGTACGAGTATGTGCGCCGTTTCGGTTTCGGCAGCCGTACCGGTATCACGCTGCCCGCGGAATCGCCCGGCATGGTGCGGAGCCCCCGGCGCTGGGGCAAAACCTCCCTCCATTCCATAGCGATGGGGCACGAGATCGGTACCACCACCCTGCAACTCGCCCGCGCCTGCTCCGCCATCGCCAACGGCGGGCTGCTGGTGGAGCCCAGGATCATCCTGAAATTGGGCGGGAAGCCTTTCACAACCGCCCCGCCGCGGCGCATCATCAAACCGGAGACCGCCATCACCATGCGCCAGATGATGGAGGGGGTGGTGGTGAACCCCGGGGGCACCGGCCGCCGCGCGCGCCTGGATGGCTACAGCAGCGGCGGCAAGACCGGCTCTGCCCAGATCTTCGATTTCGAGACCCGCCGTTACACCAGTACCTACAACGGCACCTTCATGGGCTTCGCCCCGGTAACCAACCCGGCCGTCGTGATCGTGGTTACGTTGAACGGAACGCGCACCACCCGGGGCTTCGGCGGTGTCTCGGCCGCCCCGGTATTCCGGGAGGTGGCCCAGGAAGCCCTGCGCGTACTCGACATCCCCAAAGACCTGCCCGAAGTGGCGCCCGATGAAGCCGCCCCGGAACCCGAGGCCGAGGAGCCGCCGGATTTGGCCATCGCCGAACTTGGCGCGCCGCCGGTGCCGGAGGAAGACGAGCAAACCCCGGAGGCTGCCGCCGCAGACACCGGTCCGCGGGTGCCCGATTTCCAGGGCATGACCATGCGGGCCGTGCTGGCGCAGGCATCCGAGTTGGGCCTTCCCGTGCTAGTGGATGGCAGCGGGCTGGCCCGTGGCCAGTACCCTCCGCCGGGAAGCGTGCTCTCGGCCGGAGAGCGCGTCCGGGTGCGGTTTGCCAGATGACAGTAAGCGACCTACTTGCCGGGGTGGAGCTGGCGGCTCCCCTATCGCCGGAGCTTGCCTCGGAGGTGGTGTCGGGACTGGACTACAATTCCCGGCGCCTGTGCAAAGGCTGGGTATTCTTTGCTTTTCCCGGATCCCGTACCGACGGCCGCCAGTTCGCCGCCGATGCTCTGGCGCGCGGCGCGGTGGCCGTGGTGAGCGAGTCGGAGGCCCCCGCCGCCCTGGCTCCCCGCTGGATCCGGGTAGGGCACGGCCGGCGCGCGCTGGCGCTGGCCGCCCGCAACTTCTATCACCGCCCGGACGAGCGCATCCAACTCACCGGCATCACCGGCACCAACGGCAAGACCACCACAGGCTTTCTGGTCGATTCCGTGTTGCGCGCCGCCGGCAAGACCACCGCCCTGGTGGGCACCATCGAGTATCACCTGGCCGGGCGCGTGCTGCCCGCGGTGAATACCACGCCCGAGTCGCTGGACCTCATGCGGCTGTTCACGGAACTGGAACAGGCCGGCGGATCTCATGCGACAATGGAGGTTTCATCCCACGCCCTTGCGCTGGGCCGGGTGTTTGGCCTCCTGTTCCACACCGCGATCTTCACCAACCTGACCCGGGATCATCTGGATTTTCACGGCTCGATGGAAGAGTACTTCGCCGCCAAGCAGCTTCTATTCACGGGCGCCGGCGCCCCTCCGCCGCGCTACGCCGTCCTCAACGGCGACGATGAAGCCGCGCACCGCCTCACCATCCCCGCCGGCTCCGAGCCGCTGTGGTACGGCCTGGGCGCCGATGCCATGGTGCGGGCCAAGAACATCAGCTCCGGGTTTCAGGGACTGCGCTTCGATGTCCGCTTCAAGAAGCTGAAGTTCACGGTGGAGTCGCCGCTGATCGGGCGCATCAACGTGTATAACGCGCTGGCCGCCTGCGCGGCGGGGCTGAGCTTCGGTTTGGACCCGGAGGTCATCGCGCGTGGCATAGCCGCCTGCACGGCCGTGCCCGGCCGCTTCGAACGCATCGACGAGGGACAGCCGTTTGTCGTCGCGGTGGACTACGCCCATACCGACGACGCCCTGCGCAACGTCATCGGAGTGGCGCGCAGCCTTTCGCCCAGGCGCGTGATCACCCTGTTCGGCTGCGGCGGCGACCGCGACCGCACCAAGCGCCCCCTGATGGGCAAGGCGGCCGGCGAGCTGAGCGATTTCGTCATCCTCACCAGCGATAATCCCCGTTCGGAAGATCCCCTGGCCATCATCAACGACGCTTTGGTGGGGCTGCGCCGCACCGATACGCCGCACGTGGTGGAACCGGACCGCACCGCCGCCATCAACCGGGCCATTCGGGAAGCGGGACCCGGCGACATCGTCCTCATCGCCGGCAAGGGACACGAGCCCTATCAGGTCCTCCGCGACCAGACCATTCATTTCGACGACCGCGAGAAAGCGCGGGAAGTGCTGCGGAGCTTCGGCTACCGCCGGGAGCGGCCATGAAGCTGGAACTGGCGGCCGCAGCGCGGGCCATGGGCGCGCATCCGGGGTGGTGGAGCGGGCCAAACGGCGCTTCCTCAGGCCATCTCATCTCCGGCTGGAGCGTGGACAGCCGCACGCTCGAGCCGGGCGAACTCTTCTTTGCTTTGCGCGGCGAACGGCACGACGGCCATGCCTGGGTAGCGGCGGCCATCGATCGCGGCGCCGCCGCCGCGGTGGTGGAGCGCGAAACCGGCTCGGGCCGCGAACTTCTGGTCGAGGACACCCTGGGCGCGCTCCAGCGCCTGGCCGCGCGCGCCCGGCGCGAATGGGGCGGCACCGTCATCGGGGTCACCGGCAGCGCCGGCAAGACCACCACCAAGGACGCCATCGCCCACCTCTTGGGCACCCACGTTCCCATCGGCAAGACCGTGGGCAACTTCAATAACCACGTGGGAGTGCCGCTTTCCATTCTCCGGCTGCCGGAGGAGTGCCGCGTGGCGGTGCTCGAAATGGGGATGAATCACGCCGGAGAGATCCATCACCTGGCCGCCATCGCCCGGCCGCAGGTCGGGGTGGTGACCAACGTCGGGTACGCGCACGTGGAGGCTTTCGGCGGCGTAGAGGGCGTGGCAGCCGCCAAGCGGGAGCTGATCGAAGCCCTGCCGCCCGACGGCACCGCGGTGCTGAACGCCGACAATCCCCTGACCGCCGGCATGGCTGCCGCGCACCCCGGCCCCGTCATCACGTTCGGGCTGGAGCACGGCGCCGATGTGCGCGCCGAAGGGGTCGAGTTGACCGCCGGCGGCGCGCGGTTCCGCATCGATGGGGTCGAGTTCGAAAGCCCCCTCGCCGGCCGCCACGGGGTGCTCAACGTGCTGGCCGCCATCGCGGTGGCGCGCGCCTTCGAAATTCCGCTGGAGGGGCTGCGCGAGGCCGTCCGCAGCCTGCCCACCGGTAAGATGCGCGGCGAGCGCATCGACCACGCCGGCATTACCGTCTGGAACGACTGCTATAACGCCAACCCGGAGGCCATGCGCGCCATGATCGACGTGCTGGCCGCCACTCCGGCCGCCCGCCGCGTCGCCGTGCTGGGCGAGATGCTCGAATTGGGAGACGCCGCCGAGCGCCTCCACCGCGAGGTGGGCCGCTACGCCGCCGGGCGCGGCATCGACCTGCTGGTGGGGGTGCGCAACGCCGCCCGCTGGATGGTGGATGAGGCCCGCAGCGCCGGCATGCCCGACGCCGCCGCGCGCTTCTTTGACGCCCCCGAGCCGGCCGGAGATTTCGCCCGCGAGAACGCGCGCGCGGGCGACGCGGTCCTGTTCAAAGGATCCCGCGGCGTGGCCATGGAACGCGCGCTGGAAAGATTCATCGTTTGAAATGCTTTATTTCCTGCTTTACGAGCAGCTCTTCCCGTACATCAGCGGGTTCCGGGTATTCCGGTACACCACCTTCCGGACGGCCTTCGCCAGCCTCACCGCGCTGTTCCTCTGCGTGGTGCTGGGGCCCTGGCTGATCGCCCGGCTGCGGCAGTTCCAGATCGGGCAGCACATTCGCGAGGAAGGGCCCAAGTCGCACCAGCGCAAGGCCGGCACCCCCACCATGGGCGGAGTTCTGATCCTGATCTCCATCATCGTCCCTACGGTGCTGTGGGCCGATCCCTCCAACCCCTACATCTGGATCGCGCTGCTGGCCCTGGTGGGCTTCGGCACCATAGGGTTTCTCGACGACCACGCCAAGGTGACCCGGCGGCGCAACCTGGGGCTCACGGGACGGCGCAAGCTGTGCTACCAGATCGGCGTGGCGGTGGTGTTCGGCGTGATCCTCATGGTCATGCACGCCTATGGCGGCTACTCGGCGGTCATGAACGTGCCCTTCTTCAAGCAGTTCCGGCCGTCATTGATGATTCCCGAGCTGCTCGCCAACCCCTGGACCTGGGTGTTCGGCGCGGCGCCGTTTCTGATCTTCGTGGCCTTCGTGCTGGTGGGGTCTTCCAACGCCGTGAACCTCACCGACGGCCTCGACGGTTTGGCCATAGGGCTGATGGTGATCGCCTCCGGCGCGCTCACCACCTTGAGCTACGCCGGCGGCCACGCCCAACTCGCCGACTACCTGCAGATCGCCCGCAACCCCAACACCTCCGAACTCACCATCTTCTGCGGCGCCATGACCGGCGCCTGCCTGGGATTCCTGTGGTACAACGCCCACCCGGCGGAGGTCTTCATGGGGGACGTCGGCGCGCTCGGGCTGGGCGGCGCCATGGCCGCCGTAGCGGTGCTGATCAAGCAGGAGATCCTGCTCATCTTCATCGGCGGCATGTTCGTGCTGGAAGCCGTCTCGGTGATTCTCCAGGTGGCCAGCTTCAAATTGACGGGGAAGAGAATTTTCAAAATGGCGCCTCTGCACCATCATTTCGAGGCGCTGGGATGGACAGAATCGAAGATTATCGTGCGCTTCTGGATCGCGGGCCTGGTATTGGCACTGTTTGCACTGACGACCTTGAAGCTGCGGTAGGCAATGGACGATGGGTGAGGGAATCAACGGCATCCGCGCCCTGGTGGTAGGGCTTGAAAAGTCCGGCCAGGCATCGGCTGCGCTGCTGGCGCGCCAGGGGGCACGGGTCCGGGCCACGGATCTGAAACCGCTCGAAGAGCTGCCCGAGGCCTGCGCGCTCCTGAAGCGGCTGGGCATCCCCTTCGCCCGGCAGAGCGAGGCGGATTTCGAGTGGCCGGAGCTGGTGGTGCTCTCGCCCGGGGTGCCCGCCGATCTCGCGCCGCTCCAGGCGGCGCGGGCGCGCGGCGCGCGGGTGATCGGGGAGGTCGAGCTGGCCGCGCGGTATCTTGAGGGACCCGTCATCGGCATTACGGGCGCCAACGGCAAGACCACCGTCACCGCCATGACCGGCCACATCCTGCGGGAGTGCCGCATCCCTGTGCAGGTGGGGGGCAACATCGGCGCTCCGGTCACCGGGATGGTGGACGCCTCGCGCCCGGACCAGTGGAACGTGCTCGAACTCTCCAGCTTCCAGCTTGAAACCATCGAGACCTTCCGGGCGCGCATCGGCGTGGCCCTGAACGTCACCCCGGACCATCTGGACCGCCACCGCACCTTTGAGAACTATGCCGCCGCCAAGGGCCGGCTGTTCGCCACCCAGCAGGCGGGCGATTTCGCCGTACTGAACGCCGAGGATCCGGTCTGCGTGAGCTACGCCAAACTGGGCGCCGCGGCGCCGGTGTGGTTCAGCAGCGCCCGCCAGGTGGAGCCGGGCGCGTGGCTCGCCGATGGCAACGTCTACTACGACGGTGAGCTGCTGATCCCCGCCGCCGAGATCCCCATCCCCGGCCGGCACAACGTGGAGAACGCCATGGCCGCCGCAGCGGCCGCGCGCCTGGCCGGAGCACCTCTCGAGGGCATCGCGGCCGCCATCCGCACCTTCCAGGCCGTGGAGCACCGCCTGGAGTTCGTCCGGATGGTGGACGGGGTGGCCTACTACAACGATTCCAAGGCCACCAACGTGGACGCCACCCTGAAGGCGCTGGACGCCTTCTCCTCCGGCCTGTGGGTGATTCTGGGCGGCAAGGACAAGGGCAGCGACTACACCGTGCTGCGCGAGCCGCTGGCGGCCAAAGGGCGCGCCGTGCTGCTCATCGGGGCGGCGGCGCCCAAGATCGCCGCGCAGCTTTCCGGCGCCGTCGAGCTTATCGAGTGCGGCACCCTCGAAGAGGCCGTCCGGCGCGGCCATCGCTCCGCGGCCCCCGGCGATACCGTTCTGCTGGCGCCCGCCTGCGCCAGCTTCGACCAGTTCCAGAGTTACGAGCACCGCGGCCGCGTCTTCAAGCAACTGGTGGCGGGGCTCCCATCCGGAGAGTGAACCATGGCGCAACGGCTCAAGACCGACTGGATCCTGTTTGTCACGGTGGTGCTGATGATGACCTTCGGCCTGGTAATGGTCTACAGCGCCTCCACCATCATGGCCCAGATTCGCTTCCGGGCTCCCTGGCACTTCGTCATTCAACAGTCCGTGGCCGCGGCGGTGGCGATTTTCGCCATGATGATGCTGAAGAAGACGCACTACCGCAAGTTTCAGCATCCCGCGGTGGCCTTCGCCGCCGTGGGGGTGGTGCTGATCCTGCTGGCCGTGGTCTACCTGGTGGACAGCTCCAACCATCGCTGGCTGCGGGTGGGGCCGGTGGGGTTGCAGCCGTCCGAGCTGGCCAAGCCGGCGCTGGCGATCTTTCTGGCCTACTTCATCGCCTGGCGCGCGCGCGCCATCAACGACCGCCATACCCTGTTTCCCGCCGCGCTGGCGGTGGGCTTCGTGATCCTGGCGGTGGTGATTGCGGACCTGGGCACCGCGGTGGTGCTGGGGATAACGGCGGCGGTGGTCTTCGTCGTGGCGGGCCTCGACTGGAGGTACTTCGCCATTGCGGCCGCCTGCGGCGCCGTGGGGGTGGCCTTCTTCATCGCCTCCAAGCCCTACCGGCTGGCGCGCGTGGTGGGCTACGTGGATCCGGAACAGAAAATCATCAGCCGCTTCGACAGGGGCGGCTACCTGAAGCGGTACATGCAGAAGTCGCTCACCTCGCGCGACCCCAGCTACCAGGCGGATCAGTCGAAGATCGCTGTGGGCGCCGGCGGCGCGACCGGCCTGGGACTCATGCAGGGCCGCCAGAAGCTGCTCTACCTGCCCGAAGCCCATACCGATTTCATCTATGCGGTGGTCTGCGAGGAGTTGGGGCTGATCGGCTCCCTGGGCCTGCTGGCGGGTTTCTGCATCATCTTCTGGCGGGGACTGCGCGCCACCCTGCTGGTGCCGGACGATTTCGGCCGCTACCTGGCCCTGGCGATCACGGTCGGGGTGGTGGTGCAGGGTTTCATGAACATCAGCGTGGTGCTGGGAATGCTCCCCACCAAGGGGATTCCCCTGCCCATGATCAGCGCCGGAGGCAGCTCGCTCGTGAGCACCTTGGCGTCGCTCGGCATTTTGATGAATGTGAGCGAGCATGCGGGATAGCGGCGCCCTCGTGTACGCGCTCACGGGCGGCGGCACCGGCGGCCATGTGATTCCCGCGCTGGCAGTAGCGCGCGAGCTGCGCCGCAGGGGACGCGAGGTCTTCTTCATCGGCACCGAGCGCGGCATCGAATCGCGGCTGGTGCCCGCCGAGGGTTTTCGCCTGGAGTTTGTGCGGGTGGGGGGGCTGAAAGCGGTGGGCCTGGTCCGGCGGCTGAAGACGCTGTGGCAACTGCCGGCGAGCACGCTCCGGGCCATGCGACTGCTGGCGGGCGCCCGCGCGGTTTTCAGCATGGGGGGCTACGC
>JAWLGN010000207.1:0-9856 GCA_041685075.1 Bryobacteraceae bacterium | reverse complement strand
TTGGTCGGAACGCCGGCCGAAATCAAAACCCAATCAAACCTGGAGGGGCTTGACAAGGTCGCTCCATATCAGAATACCAATTTGAGCATAAGCTGAATGCGCCGCGGGTATCCTCGCTGGCTGGTGACAGTCCCGAACGCGGTGCTGGTGGGGCTGGTGTTCGGGGCGTTGAACATGGGGTGATTGAAGGCGTTCAGGAACTCGGCGCGGAACTGCGTGTTCACCCGCTCGTGAATGCGGGTGTTCTTGAGCACCGAGAGATCCCAGCTATTGACGCCGTCGGCCCGCACATCGTTCAGCCGGCTGGGGAAAGTGCGGTAGTTGCCGGAGAGCTGGTTGGCGGGAGTGCGATCGAAGTTCCCGGTATTGAACCAGCGGGAGACGTTGCGCTCTCCCGGCGGCAGGGTGATGTCGTGGATGTCGCCGATGTAGAGCACGTTGCCGAAGTTGATGGGCGGACCGCTCTGGGCGGTGTAGATGCCCTGCACCTGCCAGCCGCCGAAGACCTTGTCCACCACGCCCGGGGCGGTGGAGAGCCACTTCTTGCCGCGCCCGAAGGGGAGTTCCCAGAGGCCGCTGATGACGAAGCGGTGCGGGCGGTCCTGGGTTGAGACCACGTACTGCAACGGCGAGTACTCGCCGTTCAGGCGGTTGATGGCCTCCATGCTCTTCGACCAGGTATAGGCGGCGTTGATGCTCCAGCCGGCGGAGAAGCGGCGCTCGGTGCGTACCTGCATGGCGTGATACCAGGAGTAGCCCTCGTAGTTGGTGCTGGTGAGACCGGTGAAGTGCGAGTACTCCGGCCCGGAGAGCAGATAGGAGCGGGAGACCGTCTGGCCGGAAAGGCCGGTGCCGGGCAGCAGGGGGTAGAAGGGGTTGGGCACCTGCTCGGTCATGTAGTTGATGTGGTCGTTGTCGCGCAGCGGCGAGCGGCTCAGGTATTCGACCGGCAGGGCGCGGAAGTCGCGGGTCAACTCCAGGCTGTCGCCGTAGTTGCCGAGGTAGGCCATCTCGAGCAGCACGCGTTGGGGCAACTCCCGCTGCACGCTGAACTGCCAGCGCTGCTGGCGCGAGGCCCGGGGCGACTCGTCGAAGAAGCGGGCGCTGCGCCCCACGTAGGTGAGCAGCCCTTCGGAGGCTCCGGGCGGCTCCTGAATGCCGTTGGGGAACGGGTTGTTCAGGTCCGCGACAAACGTCAAGCCGTTGTCGAGCGAGGGCACGAGTTCCGTGCGCTGGCTGAAGCCGAGCTGGATGACGTCGCCGCGCTGCGCGCCCAGCGGCCCGAAGTAGACGCCGAAGCCGCCGCGGATGACGGTCTTCTGGTCGAGCGTGTAGGCGAAGCCCAGGCGCGGCATGAGGTTGTTGGTATCGCGGTTATACAGCCCGCGCGGCTGCCCCCCAACGCTCGGGAAAGTCAGGCCGCCGATGAGCCGGAAGTCGGAAGCCGGCAGCTCGGCGATGGGATTGGCGGCGTAGTTGGCGCGCACCTGCGCCTCGAGCGGGCTAGCGGCCGAGAAGTCGTAGCCGCGCACGGTGCGGTTGAAGCGCTCGGTCATGGCGCCTTCAATCTCGTAGCGCAGGCCGAAGTTGAGGGTAAGGTTGGGGGTAACGCGCCAGTCGTCCTGGATATATCCGGAAAAGACGGTGGACTGCGACGCAAAGCTGGGCTTACGATCCACGCCGCCTCCGGTGGGAAGCCCCAGCAGCATGCTGGCGAGGCCCTGGCCGATAGGCGCCGCGGGCGAGTTGTCGAGCGGTCCCTGCGTCCACCGGGTGCCGAACTCGAAGATGCCGCTGGAGGCGTTGTGGGGCTCGTACTGGAAGTTTCTGTACTGCCGCGCATCGACGCCGAAGCGCAGGGTGTGCTTGCCCAGGATGGAGGTGACGTTGGCTTCGATGCTGTGGTTGTGGGTCGGGTAGCGCCACCAGTTGTTCTGGGTGCCGGTGTAGCCGGAGATGCTGATGGCCGGGAAGGCGCGCACGCCCGGGTCGATGGCGTCGGTATAGGAGCTCGGGAAACCCAGGCTGGCAAGATCGAAGCCGAGACTCTCCGGCTTGGGGTACTGGTAGATGGACAGCCGGAAGAAGCTGTAGCGCACGTTCATGAAGGTGGAGGCGCTGAAGTTGTGCACGTCGTCGAGCGAGAAGGAATGCTGCTTCCAGTCGGAGTAGCCGCCGGTGGCGACGCTGCGGAACCAGTCGCTCGAGTGGCTGAAGCGCTTGTAGGTATTGAAGCGCGCGAACATGCGGTTGCTGGGACCGAAGTTGTGGTCCACGCGGGCGATGTGGTTGAAGTAGCGGATCACCTCGGGGTCGTTCACGCGGATGAGGTTGTTGGTGCCATCGGCGGTGCCGGGCACGTTGGGAAGGGCCCAGTGGCTGAGCATGTTGCGCGCCACCGGGTTGATGCGATCGGCAGGAATGATGTTGCCGGGCAGAGGCTGGGACTGGTAGCGGCCGTTGCCGACGGCTACGCGGGTGGCGGGATCGTAGATCTGGTAACGGGAACCCAGGGCCAGCAGTTCGGAGAAATCGCCCTCCCGCTGCCGGGCGGTGGGGACCGTCAGGGTGCCGGAGCCGTAGGCGGCGCCCATGGCGCGGCTCTCGTGAATGCCTTCATACCCGTAGGTGAAGAAGGTGCGGTCCCTGCCGTTGTAGATCTTGGGAATGTAAACCGGGCCGGTGGCGCTGGTGCCCCAGCGGTTATAGATGAAGTGCCCCTTCTCCTGTCCCGCGCGGTTGGCGAAAAACAGGTTGGAGTTGAGGACCGGGTTCAACAGCGAGTAATAAGCGGTGCCGTGCAGCTCGTTACCGCCGGATTTCAGGGTGACGCTGGTGACGCCGCCCTGGGTGTGGCCGATGCTGGCGTCGAAGGTGGCGGTCTGGACCTTAAACTCGTGGACCACGTCGGAAGGCGGGGTGTAACCGGCCATCAGGTCGCCCGCGCCCCAGCGGTGGTTGAGAGCGGTGTTGGGCGCGCCGTCGAGGGTGATTTCGCTGCGGTTGGCGCGCACTCCGCCCATCGAGTATCCCACGATGTGGGTGGGCTCGAAGGGCCTGTCCAACCCGGGGTTCTGGGTATAGGAGACGCCCGGGCTGAGGGTCATGAGCAGGAAGGGGTTGCCGTGAGCGATGGGCAGCTCGGCGATGCGGCGCTGGTCGATGACCTGCCCGAGGTTCGCGCCGGCGGCTTCGAGCAGCGGAGTCTCGGCGGTGACGGTAACCTGCTCGGTCACCTGCCCCACCTCCAGGCGGATGGGGATGGAAACGCGCTCGCCGATGCGGACTTCAATGCCGTCCAGGCGGAAGGATTTGAAACCGGGTTGCTCGGCCGTAATGCGGTACTCGCCGGGCAACAGATAGGGGATTTCGAAGTTGCCCTCGGCGTTGGATTGGCCGGGGGTTGCCACGTTGGTGGCAAGGTTGATGGCTTGAACAGTGGCGCCGGGAATTACCGCGCCGCTGTCATCCACGACGCGCCCGATGATGGAACCTCGCGTCTCCTGCGAGAGAGACGTGCGGGCGAGACCGAAACACAGCAGCAAAGCTAACAGCGGAAACAGCTTGCGCATCATGAAGTGCTCTCCTTTTTTCCGCGGGCCCGAATGGGTGGCCTTGCCGGCCAATCATCGGACCGTTTGTCTATTCGAAGACGCCTGAAGATTATCCGCGGCCCAGGCTGCACAGATGTACAGCCGGGAGCGGACCCATGGCATGGCCGTTGCCACACCCGTGACACAGGTTCTTAGAAATATAGGTACCTGGAGTCGAGAGCGCGATAGAGATGGACGAAACCTCCACCGGTGTTGATACGACTGAATGCACACCGCTCATAAGAATTCACCCGAAGCAATTCGGAATCAGTTTATTGAAATAAAGCGTGGGCGTCAAGCGGCTGCAGCGCGGGAACCCGAGGCAACGAGAGGGTGTCTATAGGGTCATGTCCGAGCCTGCATTTTGCCTGGCAGGCGAAGGAGCGCCATGGCCGATGGCCCGGTGGTGGCCGCAGGCGGCCGGCCTGACCGTTGGGCTTGTATCGACGGCAGTGCTGCTGCCGGCGCCCGAGGCGCTGCTCTCGCCGGGCCAGTTGCGGGCGCTGGCACTCCGCTCTACGCTGCCGGTTTTCGCCGCCGTGGCGGTGGCGGTCTACGCGGCGTGCCGCGCGGTTGGCGCCGGGTCGAGTCGCGAGGCGATGAGGACAGCCGCGCGTCTGGCGTGCGCGGCTGCGTGGTTTCCGCCGCTGGCCCTGTTGCTGAGGCAGAACGCCCCGGCGGCGGCGGCAATCGCCATCGGATTGGCTGTGGCTGCCGTACGGGCGTTGGCGCGCGGCGGGCCGGGTGAGCCGGGCCGTATCCTGCTGCCGTCGGTCGGGACCGCAGTAGCGCTGGAACTCGGGGTGCTGGTCGCGGCGGCGGGGAACTGGCGCGCGGCCGCGGCCCTGTGCGCAACCGCCGCGGCGCTGCTGGCGTGGCTGCTGAACCGGACGGCGCTCTGGCCGGCGCAACGCCGCGGGCGGAGAGCAGAGCTGCGCCTGGCAGCGGCCACGGCCCTGGCGCTAATTTTCGCCGCGGGTGCATTGACGCCTTACCTCCAGCGCGGTTATGAAGGCGGAAGCTTCGCTGCCTACCTGAGGACGCTACTCGTGGGCGGAGACCGGAGGAGTGAGGATGAGGCCGAGCAGGCAGCCGCGGGCCGCTATCCCGAGGAGATTGTGGAAGCTCTCTTCGTCCTGGGCGATGTTTATCCGGCGGTCATCCTGCGGCCCCAGGTGAAGCCGTACGCGGTGCTGGTCCCTCCGGTGATGGCCGCGGGCGGCGCGCTTATCGGCGGGCAGCCGGCGCGCCAGTTGGGAATCCCGTTCTCCGGCCACTACACCTTCCAGCGCGCCTCGGTGCTGCCGCCGAAAAAGTATCACGCGATGCGCGGCGACCCCGCGGAACGGCGGTTTCGCACCACCGACGGGAGCGCGCTAGTGATGAAAGCGCACCAGGATTTCGGCGAACCGATCAACCTGGACTGCTGCCGGGCCATCGCGCTGGAGATGCGCATCGAGGAAACGCCGCCGGGCGCGCGGGTGAGCCTCTACCTGGCCGACACGCGGGCGCCGGAGCAGCCGGAATTGATGCTGGGGCCCGAACGCCTCCAGCCAACCACGCGCTTCCGCGTACCGCGCGAGCGCGCGCTGCGCGAGTTCAACCGCGCCACCGTTCGCTTTTGGGCGCGGCCCTTCCACCAGAGCGTGCGGGTGGCGGTGGAGCGCTTTCTGCTGATCCGGTGATCAGGCGATGCGGGGCACTTCCACTTCCCTGCCCTTCTCATCGGCCGATACGTAGCCGGCGTAGATGGCCAGGGTGGTATCGATGGCCAGGTCCAGATCGCTCTCGGGCGGTCGGCCCACGGCGATGGCTTCGACAAAATCGCGCAGCTCGCGGCCGTAGCCGAGGCTCCAGCCCTCCTCGGGCGATGCGGGAATCCAGCCTTCGTTGGTGGTGATCTTCTCCACCAGGTAGAGGTCCTTCATCTGCTCGTGGCTGGGATTATAGACATCCACCACGTTGACCGGGCTCATGCGACAGCGCGTGCGATGGTTGTTGGCGAAGACTTCGACGAAGTCGTAGATGCCGCCCAGCACCAGTTCGGAGGTGAGGACGTCGGCCACGGTGCCGCCATCGAAGACAACGTGCATGAAGGCGTAGTCTTCGGTGTCCTGGTAGGTGGTGCGGATGAAGCCGCGGTCTTCGTAGCCGGGCAGCCGGGTGATGGAGTGGGTGCGGGCGGAAACGGCCACGGGGCGAATGGGACGGCCCAGGCGTGCCAAGCCCTCCTTGCGCTTGAGATAGAGCACGGCGCCCAGCGGATGGCAGCCCTTGCCGATGAGGGAGCCGCCGCCCTGCTCGCTCCAGATGCCGTAGACCGGGGAGTGGGAGCCGTTGTGGGATTCTTCGGCCACCATCCGCAGGATCATGGCGCGGGTCTTTTCGACGATTTCGCGCTCCTTCTGCACGGAAGGCGCGTAGACGAAGTTTTCGGCGTAGCCCAGCCCGACGCCGGCTTCGGCGATGGCGGCGCGCAGGGCGCGGCACTCCTCCACCACGGCATCCAGCATCTGCTGCTTGGTGTGGGTCTCCGGGGAGCCGTAGAAGCCGTGCAGAGGCTTCTCGACGATGATGTGCCGGCGGGCGCGCGCCGCCGCCAGCATGTACTCCATGTGGGAGGACGGCGGGGTGCAGATATCGAGCACGTCGATTTCCGGCAGCATCTCTTCGACGGAAGAGAAGGCGCGGATTCCGTGGGCGGAGGCGAACGCCTCGCGGCTTTCGGCACGGGCCGAGGTGACCCCCACGACCTGCGCGGAGGGTGGAAAGTTTTCCAGGTGAAACCGGGCGGCGAATCCGGCGCCGGCGATGCCTATCCGCAGGGGTTCAGGCATTGGCGCTCCCCCTGCCGCGTGCGCCGGCGCCGCGGCCGGCGGCGGTGGCGGCGGCCATAGCGGCGGCGGGCTTCCGGACGCGGCGGTCCAACCGGGCGGCGAGCAGCTCAAGCCGCTTCTTCTCGAACTTCGGAGTGCCGGGAGCGGCGCCAATGTCCGCCAGGTCTTCCTCGCTCAACTGCCGCGCCTGGGGCAGATATTTCTGGAAATAATTCTTCACACGTTCCTGCACGGGTTTATAGGGAGTCCTGTAGAGCATAAAGAAAATTTCGTCGCCCGCGGCTCGGGAGAGAACCTGGTAGACCTGGGAGGGTTTGCGCACCCCCGCCGATCTGAGGGCCTCCTCCAGTTTGCGGGCGCGGGCTTCGAGCTTGCGCCAGGCGGCGGTCTCCGCGCGGGTCATCCCGGTTGTGCGTATCAGTTCGGCCTTTTCGCGCGGGGTGAGCTTCTCGGTGAGGGCATGGAGGAAGGGTCCCATGCCTGCGCCGCGAGGAGTTTCGCTCTGGGGAAAGATGCGGCGCGCCCTTTCCAGGCGGGCGAGGCCGGCAAAGTTGAGCTTGGGCCCGGTGAGGGCCGGGGAGAAGAGAGTGAGGAGGCCCTCGGCGTCGAGCGCCCGGACGACTTCAGCGGGATTGGACTCCTCGGCGATGGCTTCGAGTTCTTCCAGCAGCGCACGGCCGGAGATGGCGGCGGCGCAACCGGCCTCGAGCGCGCCGGCATACTGCGCAGCGGTGCGCTCCTCGACGGTGAACTCCAGGCGCGTGCGCAGCCGCACCAGGCGCAGCATGCGGGTGGGGTCGTCGTGAAAGGCGTAGGGATAGAGCGTGCGGATTTCCCGGCGCTCCAGGTCCGCGAGGCCGTTATTGGGGTCGAGCAGCAGGCCGCGGGAGGCCCGGTTCAGCGAGAGGGCGATGGCGTTGATGCTGAAGTCGCGTGAGCGCAGGTCCTCCTGGATGGTGGCGGGGGTGATGGTGGGGGGGGCGCCGGATTTAGCGTAGCGTTCGACGCGCGTCATGGCAACCTGCGCGGCGACGCCGACGAGGAAGACGAGATCGGCGGCGCGGCGGTCCTGGTGGGTTGAAAGGATGAGGGCGCCGGCTTCGGCGGCCAGGATTCGAGACAGCTCCAGGGCATCGCCCTCGACGCAAAATTCCAGGTCGCGTACCTGGAATCCGCCCAGCATATCGCGCATGGCGCCGCCGGCGAGAAACAGGTTGACGCCAATGCGGCCCGCGGCGTGCTGCACCTCCTCCACCACGCGGTTCTGTTCCGCGCTCAGGTGGTTCTCCAGCATAAACATGTAGTCGCTCATGGCATGCTCTCGGCTACATCGATCGAGATCGTTTTTCCCGGCCGGGTATCAGGCACGGGGGTGATGCTTGTCCAGGGTGCGCCGCAACCTCGACCGCATGACGTGGGTGTAAATTTGGGTGGTCGAGATATCGGCGTGTCCCAGCATGGTTTGAACGCTGCGTAAATCCGCCCCGCGCTCCAGCAGATGGGTAGCGAAGCTGTGGCGAATGACGTGCGGGCTCAGCCCGCGGAAAATGCCGGTCTTCCGGCCGTATTTTGCCAGTAATTTCCAGAATGCCTGGCGGGTGAGGGCGCCGCCGCGGGCAGTCACAAAAAGAAACCGGCTGGCGCGCCCCTTGAGGAGAGCGGGGCGCCCGGCTTCACGATAACGCTGCACGGCCTGAACGGCCGACCGGCCCACGGGGACGAGGCGCTGCTTGTTGCCCTTCCCGGTGACCCGCAGGACAGCCATTTCGAAGTCCAGATCGTTCAGCCCGACCTTGCACAGCTCGGAGACGCGCAGGCCGGTGGCGTAGAGCAGCTCCAGCATGGCGCGGTCCCGCAGGGCCACCGGGCCCTCACCCTCGGGAGCCCGCACCAGGCGCTCTATGTCCTCCAGATTGAGGAACTTGGGGATGGATTGCCACTGCCGGGGAGAGCCCAGGTGCTCGGTGGGGTCGGTGGCGATATGACCCTCCCGCAGCAGAAAACGGTAGAAGTTCCTGAGGGTGGTGATGCGCCGGGCGATGGAGCGGCTGGCAAGACCCGAACGGTAGAGGTGGTCAACCCAGGCGCGCAGCGCGCCGGCATCCGGGATGGACCCGGGGGCCGGGCGGGCGAATCCGGCAAATGACCGAAGGTCGCGCCCGTAGGCATCTAAAGTATTGACGGATAAGCCCTTTTCCAGCCTGCAGTAGTGAAGAAACGCCGCCGCGTGGTTGGCCAGAGGTTGAACAGGCGCCGTTCCGGTCATTACGAGACGATGATACAATACGTCCCGAAACATAGTGAAGCGCCGCTGTTAAAAGGGAGTCCGTTGGCCAGTTCCACCACGAAGAAGGTCATGGTCCGCCGGTTCGAGCGGGAATCGATGGCGGGGTATGTCAATCCCGGGGTCTACCTGCGGCCGAACGGAGTGGAATTGCTGACAACGGACGGCAGTTTTGCCATTCTTCCGTATAACGAAGTGAAATCCGTTCATTTCGTAAAGGATTTCGAGGCTGGGGCGCCTTCCGGGGAGGCTCGGGTGTTCAATACCCGTCCGAAAATGGACGGATTGTGGGTGCGGATGAAGTTCCGGGACCAGGACGTGATGGACGGCATTCTGCCGAATAATCTCCTGCAAATCGAGCCCTACGGGTTCACGGTGACGCCTCCGGAGCCTTATTCGAACAACCAGAGGGTGTTTGTGCCCAAGGCGGCACTGGCGGAGTTGCAGGTGCTGGGGGTGGTAGGCAGCCCGTTGCGCGCGCGCAAGACCCGGCCGCGGGCGGTGCCAAAGGAGCAGATCAGCCTGTTCGAGCCGCAGTAAACGCGCGGTCACCAGCCGGGAAGCGCCGCCAAGTCGTTCCAAACACGGGATTTTGTCGAGATCAGAGGGGAAAATACGCCGCCGCCGGTGGTAATCCTCAAATCGGAGGGACAAAGATGTCGAAAACCGGTATTGCGCGAATTGACGATCTGCTGGCCGCCAAAGTGGGGGTGCCGGCTATAGTTCCCGGGGATGGCGACCGGGCGGCAGTGGGGGCGGTCCAGGAGTTGCTGCGCAGCCACGGGTTTACCCGGCTGCCGGACATGCGCCACAGCTCCTACGGGACGTTCGGGCCGCTGACCCGGCAGTCTGTCCTGGCCTACAGGGCGCAGGCGGGGCTGGGGGAGGAGGCGCGGGTGGACTGCGCGCTGTTGGGCAACCTGCTCACGCGCGAGCCGGCCACGCCGCTGGCCAACCGCTGCTATTTGACCCAAGTACTGAATTTCGAATGGACTCCGCTGCTGGGGGTGATGTGCCTGGCGGCGCTGAGCGAGTCCGGCGGGCGCTTCGACTGCCTGAACCTGAACACGGACCGCTGCGGGCTGTCCTTCGGCATCATCCAGTGGGCGCAGCGGCCGGGACGGCTGCACGAGATTCTGGCG
>JAWLGN010000206.1:0-9870 GCA_041685075.1 Bryobacteraceae bacterium | reverse complement strand
CTCCACCAGAATGCGCGATGGGGCGCGGTCGATGAGCCGCACCTCGTCCGGCGCGCCGCAGGTATCGAGCGCCGGCGCCTCGCCCAGCAGAACGGCCGAATGCCGCAGCGCAGCGGCGTCCTGTTGCATGAATTCCCCGAGCCTGTCCCAGTTCTCTACCGACGAGACCTCGTGCACGCTCCAGGCGCGCGGGAAGGCGCGCGGGTCGGAAAAGACCTTCAGGCCGGAGGCGCCGGTGAACGCTTCCGCCTGGTCCGGGCGCAACGGCGCCTTCCCGATATAGAAGTTCGTGCCGGCCAGCAGCGCAGCATTGGGGTACGCCTGCACGTGGTGGATGTTGTTGGTGAGCGATGCCAGATAGCCGCCCCAGGCGTCGATGCCGTGCCAGTCGCCGAAGTTGTAGGGGATCTCGCGCTCATCCACCCGGACCCGTACAGGCGCTTTGTGCGACTTAAGAAACGACGCTATATCAGTATGTTCCGAGAGTTTATTCAAGGAACGCATGCGATGTACATGGCTCCAGACGAAGGAGCCGCCCCCGCTGCCGGCTTCGAGGATGAACAGCAGGACGAGCGACACCAACGCCGCGCGGCCGGTGAGGTGCCCCTGCCGCCAGCCGTAGTAGACCCCTGCGAGGAGCAGCGCCGCCAGTCCGGCCATGGCGATACGGTCGTAGTCCATGGGCCGCTGCGCCACCATAACGGACCCTAGGAACAGGGTCGCAAAAATCAAGCCGCCGAAGCAGACGAGCGCCGGCACAAGTCGTCTGGCCCACTTTTCATCGCGCGAATAATGGTCGATTCCATAGGTACTTAGGATGGCAATTCCAAAGTGAAAGATGAAGATTGCCATGGAGGGATTCCGGGCCTTCTCGACCATGGGGAGCAGCACATAGAACATCCCCTCGAAGACGCCGTGCCAGCCGAGCGAGAAGATCAGCCCGCCCAGCGCCACCGCGGCGAAGAGTCGAACGTGCCAGTCGCGCCAGGCGGCGGCCAGCGCCACCAGGGCCAGGGTAACGGCGGTCAACCCGATATATGGATCGGCATTGCGCCAAAATCCGGCGATTACAATGCCGAGCAGGGAAAGCGGATAGAGGCCGTACTGGGCGTGCACGGTGTAGGGCACCGGGTCGTTCCAGCCCACCGGCGAGGGCCCCCCCACCCAGCGCACCGCCAGTTTGCCGTACTCGTAGGCCGGCAGGGTCTGGAGCGCCCCCACCAGCAGCACGAAGACGGCGAACAGGGCAGCGGGCACGACCAGCCGCCCGTTGAGCCGCCCGCCGCGAAGGAAGCCATATATCCACACCCCGCCACAGGCCAGGGCAATGAAGGTGGGGATCTGGTGATGGCCGCTGAGCAGCGCCATCCCCAGCATGGCGCCCGAAAGCACGGCGCTGGCCAGCGGGCGCTCGCCCCGCAACACGCGCAGCAGGAACAGGAATACCAGCGGCGCCCATACCGCGCCGTTCATCATCTGGGGCCACTCGGTGGATCCCAGCCAACCGCCCAGCGAGAAGACCAGGCCGCCCAGCAGCGCGGCTCCGCGGCTGCGTCCCAAGTCGCGGCACAGCCAGTACATGAACAGCGCCGCCATGTAGTGGATGAAAACGTAGTACCAGTGCACGTAGTCGCGGCGGATCTTGCCGTCGCGCAGCGGCATGCGAAAGAGCAGCCAGTTCAGGGGGTAGGCCACCCCGGGCTGCGCCTGCCCGATGAGCGGCTGCCCGCCCCACTGGTGCGCCTCCCACAAGGGCACGCGGCCGCTGTGCCACTCGGCGGCCTGGAACTGGTACCACGGCAGCACCTGGTAGGCGTAGTCCGGACTGTCGAGCCAGGTGTACTGGCTGGTGAGGACGATCTTCCAGTAGAACAGGATCAGGATGAGGAGCAGCAGCGCCGGCACGGCCAGCGCGCGCCACCATCGGCGCACCGGTTGTTTCCCATCAGGTTGGTGCTTTTCAGCCACCGGCATCAGCCCGCATGATAGCGCAAGTGCTTCAATTAAGGAAACTTGTCGTTTGGTTGCTAAAATGCACAAATCTGTTACGGAGATAGAGCCATGCGTAGCGGTGCGGTAGTCAATATCCTGATGGCCGCCGTCGTAGTATGGCCGTTCGCAGCTCTGGCGGACGACGGCGAAGACCCCCGTCGTGGGGTGGCGCGCATCAGTGTCGTCAATGGAGACGTATCCGTGCGCCGAGGCGACTCCGGAGATTGGGTGGCCGCCGCGGTGAACGCCCCGCTGGTGGTCGAAGACACCCTGGCCACGGGACCCAACTCCCGCGCCGAGGTGCAGTTCGACTACGCCAACATGCTGCGCCTGAGTTCCAACGCCGAGGCGCGGTTCACTGAACTCGAACATCGCCGCTACCAGGTGCAACTGGCGCGCGGCCTGGCCGAGTTCAGCGTTTTACGCGATAGCGACGCCGAGGTGGACATCAGCACGCCAACGGTGTCCGTGCGGCCCTCCAAACGCGGCCGCTACCGTATCCACGTCATGGAGGACCAGACCGAAATCACGGTGCGGTCCGGGGAAGTGGAGGTCTATACTCCGACCGGAGTCGAGCGGGTGACTGCCGGCCGCTCCATCCTGGTGCGCAGCGGCGCTGCCGGCCCCGAGTTTCAGGCGGTGAACGCCATGCCGCGCGACGAGTTCGACCGCTGGAGCGAAGACCGCGACCGCAAGCTCGAGCGCACCGCCGGCTACCGTTACGTGAGCCCCTCCATCTACGGAGTGGAGGACCTGGATGCGCACGGGCGGTGGGTCTACGATCCGCCTTACGGCTGGGTGTGGGTGCCGCGGGTCAGCCCCGGCTGGGCTCCTTATAGCCATGGGCGCTGGGTGTGGCAGGACTGGTATGGATGGACCTGGGTGGGCTACGAGCCCTGGGGCTGGGCGCCCTATCACTGGGGCCGGTGGTATCACGGCCACCATGGCTGGTGCTGGTATCCGGGCGTGGTGCACCGGGTGCACTACTGGCGTCCCGCGCTGGTGGCGTTCTTCGGTTTCGGAGTAGGGAACGTGCACGTGGGCTTCGG
Source organism: Bryobacteraceae bacterium (assembly GCA_041685075.1). Classification (GTDB taxonomy): domain Bacteria; phylum Acidobacteriota; class Terriglobia; order Bryobacterales; family Bryobacteraceae; genus JAMCRM01. The sequence continues at coordinate 6,829 of JAWLGN010000206.1, read as the reverse complement.
CTTCGGCCGCGTGGGCTGGGTGCCGCTGGCTCCTTATGAGCCGTACTATCCGTGGTACGGCCGCCACATCTACCATGGATACCGCCGCGGGTTCGCGGACCGCAGCATTCACATCACGAATGTGAACATCTATAACACCTACCGGAATGCGCGCGTGCGCCGTGGAGTGAGCGGAATCGACGCGCACCACTTCGGGCGGGGCCGGCACAACATTGTGCGGGTGGGCGACCGCGATATCCGGCAGGCCGGCCTGGTGCGGGGGCGGCTGCCGCTGGCGCCGGATCGAGCCAGCCTCCGGTTTGCCGACCGCGAAGTGCGGCACACGCCGCGCGCCACGGGCCGCGAAACGCGCTTCTTCAGCCGCCGGCAGGCCGCGCGGGTGGAGCGCGTCTCCTTCGCCGAGCAGCGCCGCGCCATACAAAACGAGGGCCGGCGTTCCGGGCCGCGGCTGGCCAGCACCGAAGGGGCGCAGGGCGGGCAGGGCGAACGAACCGGCTGGCGGCGCGCCGGGGAACCTTCCCGGCAGCGCCAGACGGCCGCACCGGCCGCCCGCGAGACCCTGCGCCGTAACCAGCCCGCCGAGCGTGGCGGCAGCGGCTGGCGGCGATTGGGCGAAGCGACGCCGGCGCAACGGAGAGAAAACCTGCGCCAGCGCGATCCAGCCGAACCGCGCAACAACCTGCGCGGGAACGACGCCGGCGAACGAGGCACCAACCCGCGCCGGTTGGGCGACTCCACGCCGGCGGCAACAGGCGGGGGGCAAACCGAGCCCAACCGCACCTGGCGGCGTTTCGGCCAACCCGGCGAGCCGGATTCTCCCGTGAGCCGCTCCACCGGGCGTGAGGCCACCCGCAATGAGGAACGCTCCGGCCGCAGCCGCACGTGGCAACGCTTCGGCCAGCCGGGCATGGCCCGGCCATCTGGGCCTGTCCGGCGCACCGACAGCGTCGAGCGCAATCGCACGGAACGGCGGTCTTCTGCACCCAGCGAGCGCAGCCGCCAGGTAGCGCCCCGAACCGACCGCCGTCCGGCGACCGGCCGGAGCGTTTCCAACGGTCGTAGCAATGCAGGAGGAAGTTTCAGCCGCGCGCCCTCCCGTGGCACGCCGTCCCGCAGCATGGGGCGGAGCAGCGGCAGCCGAAGTGGAGGCGCGCGGGTGAGCCGCGGGAGCAGCGGCGGCGGCCGCACGAGCGGTAGCCGGGGCGGCGCCCGCGGAAGGTCCAGGTAATCGCAAACACACGTTTCTTCCCTTGAGAGGGTCCGCGAGCAGGGAAGCTTGGCGGACCCGCTTTTTTGCCCACGCCAATAAGTTTACATAATATCCCTTATCGGAAGAAGGATACCCGCCAAAACCAACGATCACCAGAACGGCTCCGGTACCCGCTTGCCGCGCGAGCGTCTGGCTGGCGTAGCATAGCGGTAATGGAGACGCCACTGAACTACAGACCCGGCGAGCGCCTTGACAGCGCGCCTGTTGCATTGGAGGACGTGATCAATGCCTACCGCCTTTTCCTCGGCCGCTGGCCGGAATTCGATTCCCCCGATCAGTTCCGGCCGTGGCTCGGCCGCAGTCTCGGCGAACTGGCCCACGTGTTTGTGCATTCGCCGGAATTTCAGGCGCGGTTTGCGTCGGGGCCGAACCTCACGGTGATGCACGAAGCCGAAGATGGCACGCGCTTATGGTTCAACCTCCGTGACCGCCAGGCGCTCCGTATCCTCATGGGTGTTCACGAACAAGGCACCGTGGAGGCGGTGCGTCGGTTCTTGCGGCCTGGAATGACCTGCCTGGATATCGGCGCTCATATCGGCATGTACTCGATACTGATGGCCCGTTCGGGCGCATCGGTATACGCGTTTGAGCCCTTCCCGTCCACTTTCGAGCTGCTATCCCGCAACATCCGGGAGAACCGGGTGGATGTGCGTGCCTTTCCTCTCGCGTGCTCCGACAGCACGGGAGAATCCCAGATCTTCGTCCCAGTGGACGACGATCTCGGCCCTGCCTTTGTCCCCACCCAAATCGGCGGACGCGGCAGCGGCATACCCGTCCAGACAGCGCGCGCCGATGACCTCGTGCCCGAGAGCGCCGTGGTCGGCCTGGTCAAAATGGATATCGAAGGCGGCGAACCCCGCGCCCTGCGCGGCATGGAGCGCATCCTTCGCCGCGACCGCCCCGTGATCGTGACGGAGTTCAATCCGTCCTGTCTGCGCCACAATGATGGCTCGCAGCCGGAAGCGTTCTTGCGGCAATTGTGCGCCGCGGGATATCGCATCTACGAGGATGCGGCTCTCATCGCCGGCGGCGAAGCGAAGGAGTTCTCCTACTCCAGCGAGACGACCGTCAATCTCGTCTGTCTGCCGGTCGAGTAGCGGCGCTGGGTCACTCCATCAGCACGCGGAAGCCCGCCCGGCTGAAGGCCGGATCGGTGGTGAGCACCTCGTCGATGCCCTCCTCCCGCATGATGCTCATGGCGATGGACCCCGTCAGGTCCGCGGCGCCGGCGGAATCGCCATCATAGAGATCCAGACCCGCCAGGAATGATTCGGGCGACTGCGCCACGACCGTCACGTTGGACGCGGTCAGGATCTCGCGCACGGCTTCGGCGGCGGCTCCCCTCACCGCGGGACCGTAGCGCGCAAAATAGTTCATGACCTCGGCCAGCACTTCCTGCGTAGTAACCAGGCGCGCGCTACCCAGTTCACGGCTGGCGGTAAGCGCCAAGGGTGCGCACTCGTCCTCCGGATTCAGCATGGCGATCCAGTAGGGCGTATCTGCGAAGACGGTTCTCATCACTCCCCCCGCTGCCCGTTGGAGCGGGCGCCATCGCGAGGGACTCTCGCCCATTCGGTGCGCGGCACCAGGGCACGCAGCGCGAGGATTCTTGCCTGGATGGATTCGGGATTGAAGGCGGCTTGTTTATCGGACTCCGCACTCCCGTTGGCCGTGGGTGACGATGCGGCTCCATTCATGCCAGTGAGTATATCCGAAGCCCCCGCGCGCGCACGGTCTCTGCGCATACGCGCGGGGGCGGTTTGGTGAGTAAACGCCTGCTTACCGCATCGCCGTGCGGGTACGGCTGGGAGCCGGCAGCGCACTCGCGGCCTGCTGTGCGCGGGCGAACTGGCCGGTCTGGAAGCCGTAGCTGCCGCGCGGCAGCGTGCGGATCTCCGCCTCGACGTTCCGCATCCGGTTCCCCGGATTGGGGTGGCTGGAGAGAAACTGCGGCCCGCGCGCGCCGCCCTCGGCCTCGATCTTTTCGAAGAAGCGCGCCATCTCCAGCGGGTTGTAGCCGGCTTCCGCCATGATGCGGGCGCCCAGCGCGTCGGCCTCGTTCTCCGCTCCCCGCGAGTAGCTCAGCAGGATGGAGTTGTAGCCCAGCCCGATGCCCACCTGGGCTAGCTGCCCGACCAGCGACCCGCCCCCCACGGCGCCCGCGGCGACAGCCGCCGGCAATTGCAGGAGGTTGGCTTTCGATACCTGGTTGGTACCGTGCCGCAGCACTACGTGAGCCATCTCGTGCGCAATCACGCCGGCAAGCTGCGCTTCGTTAGCCGCCGCTTTCAACAGTCCGGAGTTGATGAACATGGGCCCGCCGGGCAGCGCGAAGGCGTTGATCGAGGGATCGTTGATCAGGGTGAAGCTGAATGGAAATCCGCTCTGGCGTGCCGGCGCGGTGGAAGCCAGCCGCCGGCCGATGGTATCGATATAGCCCTGGAGGAACGGATCGTCCACCACGTCGAGCTGCTGCCGCACCTGCTGGGCGGCTTCACGCCCCAACTGGACGTCCTGTTCCTTACTGAACATGTTGAAGCCGGGCTGCAGTGGCTGGCCGGGTTGGCGCTGGGCGCACGACACAGCCAGCAGGGCCAGCACCACCGTAAACGGAAAGAGACGATTTCGCAGCATGGCATTCATCTCCCTGGCCGCCTTCCCAACGCCAGCGGCGGCCGTACCCCCGGAACGGTGCAACTTCAATTCCAATCGTGCGTTGAAATATAATGAATTATGCTTACCCCCACGAAACAGATCTGGCGCAACGGCCGTTTTATCCCCTGGGAGGAAGCCACCATCCACGTGCTATCGCACGTGGTGAACTACGGCACCTCGGTGTTCGAAGGGATCCGATGCTATTCGACCCCCTCCGGTCCCGCAATCTTTCGCATGCGGGAACACATCCGGCGCTGGGTGGATTCGGCCAAAATCTACCGCATGGAACCGCTCGGGCACACGCCCGAGGAGCTTGCGGAGGCGATGCTGGAGTTAGTGCGGGTAAACGAGCTGTCTTCCTGCTACATTCGCCCGATCATTCTCCGCGGTTACGGCGAGATCGGGGTGAACCCGCTGCAGAACCCTGTGGATGTTTACATGGCGTGCTGGGTGTGGGGCAAGTACCTGGGCGAGGAGGCTCTGGGCCAAGGCGTGGACGTGTGCGTCTCGAGTTGGACCCGCATCGCGCCCAATACCCTGCCCGCACTGGCCAAGGCGGGCGCCAACTACATGAACTCGCAGCTCATTAAAATGGAGGCGCTCACCAACGGCTACACAGAAGGCATCGCGCTGGACAGCCAGGGCTACGTCAGCGAAGGATCCGGCGAGAACATCTTCGTGGTGCGCGACGGCAAGATCCATACCCCGCCGCTGGGCGCCTCGGTGCTGCCGGGCATCACGCGCGATTCGGTGCTCCGGCTGGCGCAGGACCTCGGTATCCCGGTGGTGGAGACGCTCGTCCCGCGCGAGATGCTTTACATCGCCGACGAAGTGTTCTTCTCCGGCACCGCAGCGGAAATTACGCCCATCCGTTCGATCGACCGCATCCAGATCGGGAAGGGCCGGCGCGGGCCGGTGGCCGAGGCGCTGCAAAAGGAGTTCTTCGCCATCGTCAACGGCGAGAAGCCGGACCGGCATGGCTGGCTGTCGCCGGTGCACGCGAGCCAGCCGGCGGAAGTGTCGCGGTAGATGAAAAAAGCTGCTCCGGCGATCCGGCGGCCCACCTCCCCCGAGATTATGCCGTCCGGATCGCGCAGCAGCTCGTTATCAATACCGTTGTAGCGTGATCCGGGGACCGAAAGCCAGAATAAAATCGGGCCGCAAGTTCCTTTTCAACAGCTTTTATCTTGAGCGAGTTCTAGAGGTTGCCGCACCTTTGCTGTGGCAATCCTGTGAAAAAAACAGAGGCGAAATGATTTGTACGGGCATTGATGCGATCAGCGGAGCGTGTGTCGAGGTACGTTTCGGCCGCACCATTGAAAGCGTGGGTCTGGCGGACGCGCCGGCCGACGGCGGTGCGTACCTGGCTCCGGCATGGATTGACTTGCAGGTGAACGGCTTTGCGGGCGTGGATTTCAACTCGCCCACCGCGCCGCACGACGAGTTGCAGCGAGCCGTGCGCGCGCTCTATGCCACCGGCGTGACGCGCTTCTACCCCACCGTGATCACCGGCGGGCCCGACGAGATGGCCGGAGCGCTGCGCAACCTGGCGCGCTTCCGCGAGAGCGCTCCCGAAGGCGCCGCCATGGACGGCTACCACGTCGAAGGCCCCCACATTTCGCCGCAGGACGGCGCGCGCGGGGCGCACCCGAAAGAATGTGTGCGGCCGCCGGACATCGACGAGTTCCGGCGCTGGCAGGACGCGGCGCAGGGCGGCATCCGCATCGTCACTCTTTCGCCCGAGTGGCCCGAGGCTCCGGCCTATATCGAAAAGCTGGTGGAAGCCGGAGTGGTGGCCGCCATCGGCCACACCGCCGCCAACGCCGCCCAGATCGACGAAGCCGTTCGAGCCGGCGCCACCATGTCTACTCACTTGGGCAACGGCTCGCATTTCACGCTGCCGCGACATCCCAACTACATTTGGGACCAGCTTGCCGACGACCGTCTTGCCGCGAGCCTCATCGCCGACGGCATCCACCTGCCGGCGGCCTTTCTGAAGGTGGCGCTGCGGGCCAAAGGCATCGAACGCTGCGCGCTGGTGACCGACGCCGCCACCCCCGCGGGCTGCACCCCGGGGCGCTACGTGATGGGATCCCAGCCGGTGGAACTGACCCCCGACGGGCACGTAGTTCTGGAAGGCACCGACCGGCTGGCAGGTTCGGCGCTGCGCATGGACCGCGGCGTGGAGAACCTCATGAAGCTGGCCGGCCTCGGGCTGGCCGACGCCGTGCGCATGGCCACCGTGAATGCCGCCTGCGCGGGCCGCGTGCCCGGACGCACCGCCGGCATCGCTCCCGGTGACCGCGCCGACCTGGTGCTGTTCGACTTCGACCCCGAAGCCCGACAGATCACCGTGCGCGCCACCTACATCGACGGCGAACGCGTCCACTAAAACTAAAGCGAGTGCCCGGTTTGGGGCCGAGGATTCGCCTACCGGCAGCGCGCGTTGGGAATCCGCCGGCCGCAGGGTGCGTCGGGAATCCGGCGGCCGCAGGGCGCGCGTCCCGACTCCGCCGGCCGCAGAGCGCGCGTCCGGACTCCGCCGGTCGCATCAGGTTACTATTGGATTTCGTCTGGAGGAGTGATGGGTATCGCGCGCCTGTTCCCCGCCCTGCTGCTCGCCGCCGTTCCCGGTGCGGCGGCGGAACTGTTTCATGACGACTTCTCGCGCTATCCGCCGGGTATGCTGAGCTTCCCGGTGGGGACGCTGAACGCCGCCATCCAGGAGTATCATTACCTGCCGCACCGCGGCGTGCCCACGGGTCCGTGGGCCAACGCCATCTGCCACATGGATGCCTGGCTGGCGGGCGACGAAGAAGGCAAGCCGTATCTGGAGCAGCACCTCGTCCGGGGCGGCGGCAGCCAGTACACCACCCCCATCTTCATCACGGGCGACCCGGAGTG
>JAWLGN010000205.1:0-9874 GCA_041685075.1 Bryobacteraceae bacterium | reverse complement strand
GGTAAACCTTTATCGTACAACGCGTGCTCAACTTGACGGTGGAGAAGCTGGTTTACGGCGGCGACGGCTTGGCCCGCGCGGAGGGCAAGGTGGTGCTGGCGCCCTTCGTCCTGCCCGGCGAAGAGGTGCGGGTGGAGGCCGTGCGGGAGACCCCCAGTTTGGTGCGGGCGCGCCTGGCGGAGGTGGTGCGCGCGGCGCCCCAGCGCGTCGCACCGCCCTGCCCCTACTTCGGCCGCTGCGGCGGCTGCCACTACCAGCACGCCCCCTACCCCTATCAACTCGAGATCAAGCGGGCCATCCTGGCCGACCAGTTGCGGCGCATTGGCAAAATCGAGCCGCCCGAGGAGATCCCGATTGTCTCGGGCGAGCCGTGGAACTACCGCAACCGCGCGCGCTTTCACATCGAGCGCCGCGCCATCGGCTACCGCGAAGCGCAGTCCCACAGGCTTTGTCCGGTGGAGGTCTGCCCCATCAGCTCCCCGGCCATCAACCGCACCCTGACGGAGCTGATCGCCATGCTCCGCGACCCCCGCTGGCCGCGTTTCGTGCGCGCCCTGGAGGTCTTCACCGACGAGCGCCAGGTGCAGCTCCACGTAGCCGAGAGCGGCCAGCCTGTGGCGCGCCGCTTCTTCGACTGGTGCGCCGAACGCATCCCCGGCTGGACGCCCGGCGCGCTGGATTATGAAGCCGGCGGCACGGTCTACCGGGTGAGCCGGCAATCGTTCTTCCAGGTGAACCGGTTCCTGACCTCCCCGCTGGTGGAGGCGGCGCTCGAAGGCGCCGAGGGCGAACACGCGCTGGATCTCTACGCCGGGGTGGGACTCTTCGCCCTGCCGCTGGCGCGCCGCTTCACCTCGGTGACGGCGGTGGAGGCGAGCGGCGCCGCCACGGCGGACCTGGAGTTCAACGCCGCGCGCGCGGGCCTCGCGGTGCGCGCCGAGCGTTCCAGCGTCGAGCGCTACCTGGAGACCCTCACGGCGCGGCCCGATTTCGTGCTGCTCGATCCCCCGCGCGCGGGTCTCGACAAGACGGTGGTGCAACGGCTGGTGGAACTCGCCCCACCGCGCGTAACGATCGTCTCCTGCGACCCCGCCACCCTGGCGCGCGACCTCGCCGCCCTGTTCGCCGCCGGCTACCGCATCGAGCGCCTCACCCTGGTGGACCTCTTCCCCCAGACGTTTCACATGGAGACGGTGGCGCGGCTGGTTCGGTAGCGGGGCCCGCGCTACAATGCGTCAGGTGAACTCACCAGACCAGCCGATGCGCCGCAGGGCGTTCCTTTCGCTGGCCGCGGGGCCCTTGCTGGCGCCGGCCGCCGATGCACAGCCCGCCGCCGGCAGCTACTCCCGGACGGCATTCCGGCTCGCCACGGGCGGTCCAGTCCCCGACCCGTTCTGCCTTCGAACCAAAGAGGGCTGGTATCTCACCGGCACCCGACATGCCCGCGGGATTCAGGACCGCCGCTTCAGCCTGCTTTTCTCACCGGACCTCCGCAACTGGCGGGATCTTGGCCCCATGCTCGTGCGCCCGGAATACGAAGGGAGCCATAAGGCCAACTACTGGGCCCCGGAGATCCTGGAACACCGCGGCGTCTACTACCTCTACTACACGGCCGATTCCTATGGCGACCCCGAGCGCCGTTTCGTTCGGGTTGCCGCCTCGAGCCGACTGGAAGGTCCGTATCGCGATTCCGGCGCCCGGCTCGTACCCCAGCCCTCCATCGACGGCCATCCCTATTTCACCGCTTCCGGCGAGGGCTGGCTATTTTACACCGGCAACGAAGGCAACCCGCACGTGGGGCAGCTCCTGGCCGACCGAATCCTTTCCCCGGCGCGGCTCGAAAATAAGCCCCGGAGAGTCTTCCCGCACGAGAAAGTCGCCTGGGAAGAAGGCGCCTTCATCATCCGGCACGGCGGGCTCTACTACCTGTTCACCAGCATGGGGAACTGGCGGAACGGCACCTATCACGTGCGCGTGGCGCGCTCCAGGAGCATCGAGGGACCCTGGGAGCGGTTGATGAAAAACGGCGCGCCCTACAAGGTTCTCCGCACCGTCGAGGGGCAGTCGGGCGCCGGGCACAATTCGCTCTTCCGCGGGCCCGAGGGAGAGTGGTGGATCTGCTACCACGCCTGGGATGACGCGGCGACGGGCCGCTATCCCTGGGCCGCGCCGCTCTCCTGGGATGACCGCGGATATCCGGTAGTCCGGCAGACCCCGGGCCCCGGCGGCAGATGAAAACTCTGCGCCGGCCTCCCCTCTGATAAAATGAAGTGTAGCCTCCCCAGAGTCTGAATCTGAAAACAATGAAATTCGGCGTCGTCGTCTTTCCCGCCAGCAATTGCGATCACGATGCGCAGTATGCCATCGCGCACAACCTAGGACAGCCGGTGGAGTTTATCTGGCACGACTCGGCCACCCTGAACGGCGTCGATGCCGTGGTGCTGCCGGGCGGCTTCTCCTATGGCGATTACCTGCGCTGCGGCGCCATCGCCAAGTTCAGCAAGGTGATGGGCGCGGTGCGCCAGTTCGCCGCCGAGGGCGGACCCGTTATAGGGATCTGTAACGGTTTCCAGATCCTGGTGGAAAGCGGCCTGCTGCCCGGCGCCCTCATGCGCAACCGCGGCCTGAAGTTCCTCTGCCGGGAGGTGGTGCTGCGCGCCGAAACCAGCGACTCGCCCTTCACCCATATGGTGCCCAAAGGCTCGCTCCTGCGGATGCCCATCGCCCATGGCGACGGCTGCTACGTGGCCGACGAGCGCACCCTGGATGAACTGGAAGCCGAGGACCGGGTGGCCTTCCGTTACCTGGATAATCCCAACGGCTCGCTGCGGTCGATCGCCGGCATCCTCAGCCGCGAGCGCAACGTTTTAGGCATGATGCCGCACCCGGAGCGCGCCACCGAGCCGCTCCTGGGATCGAGCGACGGCCTGGGCATCTTCCGCTCCATCGTCGCCGCCGGCGCCCTCAAATTATGACCATCACACCCGAGCTTATCGCCCAACACCAGCTCACCCCGGAGGAGTACGCCAAGATCGTGGCCCTGCTCGGCCGGGAACCCACCTACACCGAACTCGGCATCTTCAGCGTCATGTGGAGCGAGCACTGCTCCTACAAGAGTTCCCGCGTTCACCTGAAGAAACTGCCCACCCGCGGCAAGCTCGTGGTGCAGGGACCCGGCGAGAACGCCGGCATCATCGACATCGGCAACGGGTGGGTGTGCGCTTTCAAGATCGAATCCCATAACCATCCCAGCTTCATCGAGCCGTTCCAGGGAGCCGCCACCGGCGTGGGCGGCATCCTGCGCGACATCTTCACCATGGGGGCGCGCCCCATCGCGGCGCTCGATTCGCTGCGCTTCGGCCCCCTCGACGACCCGGAGAACGGCCCCCGCAACCGCCGCATCCTGGAAGGCGTGGTGGCCGGCATCGCCCACTACGGCAACAGCTTCGGCGTCCCCACCGTGGGCGGCGAGACCATCTTCGAACCCAGCTACAACGGCAACCCGCTGGTCAACGCCTTCGCCCTGGGCATCGCCAAGAAAGAAGACATCTTCTACGCCAAGGCCGCCGGCGTCGGCAACCCCGTCATCTACGTGGGCGCCAAGACCGGCCGCGACGGCATCCACGGCGCCTCCATGGCCTCCGCCGAATTCACCGAGGAAACCAAGCGGAAGCGCCCCAACGTGCAAGTGGGCGACCCCTTCCTCGAAAAGCTTCTGCTCGAAGCCTGCCTGGAAGCCATGCAGACCGGCGCCATCGTGGGCATTCAGGATATGGGCGCCGCCGGCCTCACCTGCTCCACCTGCGAGATGAGCAGCCGCGGCGGCACCGGCATCGAAATCGAACTGGACCTCGTCCCGCAGCGCGAAACCGGCATGACTCCCTACGAGATCATGCTCTCGGAATCGCAGGAGCGCATGCTGTTGGTGGCCGAAAAGGGCCGCGAAGAGGAGGTCCTCGGAGTCTTCAAGAAGTGGGGCCTGGACGCCGTGACCGTCGGCCTGGTGACCGACGACGGGTTGATGCGCGTGCGCGAGCACGGCAAGGTGGTCGCCGAGATCTCCTCCCGCGAACTGGCCGACGAAGCTCCCGTCTACCACCGCCCCTACACCGCGCCCCTGCGCACCGTCCCCATGGAGGCGCCGGCCTTCCAGTCGGCCGATCCGGCATGCGATTTGGCCGCGCTGCTCGCCTCCGCCGATCTCTGCTCCAAGCGCTGGATCTGGGAGCAGTACGACTACCAGGTCCGCACCAACACGGTGGCCGGACCGGGCTCGGACGCCGCCATCATCCGGGTGAAGGAGGCGGGCGTCTCGCTCGCCATGGCGCTCGACGGCAACGGCCGCTACTGCTATCTTTCCCCCCGCGAAGGCGCCCGGCTGGCAGTAGCGGAATGCTGCCGCAATCTTTCGGTGGTGGGCGCCGAACCGGCCGCCGCCACCAACTGCCTGAACTTCGGCAACCCCGAGCGGCCCGAGATCATGGCCCAGCTCGTCGAAGCCATCGAAGGCATGGGCGAAGCCTGCCAATTCTTCGATACCCCCATCACGGGCGGCAACGTGAGCCTCTACAACGAGACCATGGGCGAAGGCATCTACCCCACCCCGGTCATCGGGATCGTGGGGCTGATGCCCACCGCGCAGCCCGTGGGGATGGAATTCAAAAACCCCGGCCGCCGCGTCATCCTGCTCGGCGGCTTGGGCGAGTGCGACGACGTGCGCTTCGGCGGCACCCAGTACGCCAAGGTGATCCTGAAGCAGCTCTGGGGACTCCCTCCGGCCCTGGACATGGAGCTGGAAAAGCGCGTACAGGCGGCCGTCCGCGAAATCGTGCGCGGCAACCTGGCGGAATCCGCTCACGATCTGAGCGACGGCGGGCTGGCGGTGGCGCTGGCCGAGTGCGGCTTCGGCCCCGCGGGCATCGGCGCGCGCCTGGAGTTCGACTCCGATCTGCGCCCCGAGTTCCTGCTCTTCCACGAGGGCCCCTCGCGCGTGCTCCTTTCGACTGAACACCCCGAGAAGGTGGCCGCGGTGGCCGCCGCCCACGGGGTGGAAGCGCTGGACTGCGGCGAAACCGTGGCGGGCGAAATCGAAATCCACAATCGCGGCGTGCGCTTGGGCGCCTGGGGCGTCCCCGCGCTGCGGCAAACCTGGGAGGGCGCGCTCGAAACGGCACTCCGCGGGAGGTAGCCATGTTCGATAAGTTCCACGAGGAGTGCGGCGTCTTCGCCGTGCACGGTCACCCCGAAGCCGCCAAGATGGCCTACCTGGGCCTCTACGCACTCCAGCACCGCGGCCAGGAAAGCGCCGGCATCGCCACCAGCGATGGCTCGCGCATCTATTGCAAGAAAGCCATGGGGCACGTGGCCGATATCTTCACGCGCCCCCTGCTGGCCGAACTCCCTGGCCCCTGCGCCATCGGGCACACCCGCTACTCCACCGCCGGCGAAACCAGCGCGGTTAACGCCCAGCCCTTCGCCGTGCAATGCTCCAAGGGGCGCATCGCGGTGGCGCACAACGGCAACCTTACCAACGCCCGGGAACTCCGCGAGGAACTGGAGGCCGAAGGCTCCATCTTCCAGTCCAACAGCGACACCGAGGTGGTGCTCCACCTGGTGGCCCGCTCGCGCGAGCGTTCCGTGGCCCGCGCCCTCCGGGAAGCTCTACTGCAACTGGAGGGCGCCTTCTCTCTGGTCTTTCTGGCCGAAGATCGCGTCATCGTGGCGCGCGACCCCCACGGCTTCCGCCCCCTCTCCATGGCCCAGATGGAGTTTGCCGGCGGCGTCTGCCACGTTTTCGCCTCGGAAACCTGCGCCTTCGACCTCATCGGCGCATCTTATATGACCGAGGTCGAACCGGGCGAGATGGTGATGGTGGGACCGGAAGGCATCACGCGCGAGCGCTACGCTCCCGAGCGTCCCCGCGCCCACTGCGTCTTCGAGCACGTCTACTTCTCGCGCCCGGATTCGGTGGTCTTCGGCCGCTCGGTGCAGAAATCGCGCGAAATGATGGGCCGGCTGCTGGCGCGTGAATGCCCCGCCGACGCCGATATCGTGGTTCCGGTGCCGGACTCCGGCGTGGCCGCCGCCCTGGGCTACGCCGCCGAATCCGGCCTCCCCTTCCGCCACGGCCTCATCCGGAACCATTACGTCGGCCGGACCTTTATCGAACCCTCCCAGGCCATCCGCGACTTCGGCGTCAAGCTCAAGCTCAACCCGGTGCGGTACCTGCTGGAGGGCAAGCGCGTCATCCTGGTGGACGACTCCATCGTGCGCGGCACGACCAGCCGCAAGATCGTCCGCATGGTGCGGGAGGCCGGCGCGCTCGAAGTGCACCTGCGCATTTCCTGCCCCCCGACCATATCTCCCTGTTTTTATGGGGTGGACACCCCTACCAAGAGCGAACTCATCGCCGCCAACAGCAGCGTGGAGGACATCCGCCGCTTCGTGGGCGCCGACAGCCTGGGCTATCTCTCGCTGGCCTCGCTGCGCAAAGCCGTCGCTGACGACGAACGCCGGCAATATTGTTACGCCTGCTACACGGGCGAGTACCCGACCGAGCTGGTCAATATCGAACAATTGATGACGGCCAGGACGAGGCGGTGTTAGAATGCTCGCCTCCGCCCCGGTTCGAGCCATGGAGGGCGTGCACGCCGGCACAGAGACGATCCGGGGAGCGGGAAACCGCCGGAGCGGCGGTTTCGTAAACATAGATGTGAGAGCCCGACGCTGTCTCATGACGGATATTCCAAAAATGGGATTTTTGTCTGAGAACGTCCCGCACCCCCGGCTGACTCGTATTGACTTGATAACCGGGGAGATGTGATAAAATAAGCGCTGAGTGCGTCGGCGTTCGGGTTTCCAAAAGCTGTAACTCAGCGTTTGACGGCGGCGTCAAAATAGCGAACGGCGCCTTCAAGACCCTGGGAGATCTGGCGGAAAGCATGTCCGAGTTGAACAATGCGACACCCAATCCGGCGGCGGATGCCGATGTGCATCTGAATCGGCTTCTGGCGCAGGAGGTGGAGACCCCCTGGTTTCTATCCCTGGTAAACAACGTCCGGGATTTCATTCGTCCGCCCAAGTTGCCTCCGCTCGAGGTGACATCCAAGCCTGTCGCGGTGAAGAGCATCTGGGGCTCCTACGGCCGCAGCAAGCAGTCCGGCGTGATGTCGGTGGCGTTGCACGTAGGCATTGTGGCGCTGCTGTTCACCGCGGCTTCGAGCGAGGCGGTGCAGGAAGTGGTGGCACGCAACGTAACCCCTATCTTCACGCCCGAGCTTGAGCCCTATGTACCCAAGATGCCGCCCAAGGAGCAGGCCATGGGCGGCGGCGGTGGCGGCGGCGACAATTCGCCTCTGCCGCCGAGCAAGGGCAGGCTCCCCCGTCCCTCGCTGCGCCAGTTCACCCCGCCCGCGGCGGTGATCCACAATCCCGAGCCCAAGCTGGCGATGGAACCCACCATCATCGTTCCGCCGAACGTGCCGCTGCCCCAGGTGAACATGAACGTATGGGGCGATCCCCTGGCCAAGATCGGACCGCCATCCAGCGGCCCGGGGTCCGGCGGCGGTATCGGCACCGGTTCCGGCGGCGGCGTCGGTTCGGGTAAAGGCGGCGGCTTCGGCCCCGGCGAGGGCGGCGGCGTCGGCGGCGGCGTCTTCCGCGTCGGCGGCGGCGTGACCGCGCCCTCCCTGCTGTACAAGGTGGAACCCGAATATTCCGAGGAAGCCCGCAAGGCGAAGTATCAGGGCACCGTGGTGCTTTACGTGGAAGTGGATCCCAGCGGCAAGGCCAGGAATCTGCGGGTGGTGCGCAGCCTCGGGCTGGGCCTCGACGAGAAGGCCATCGAAGCCGTGAACAAGTGGCGCTTCCGCCCCGGCTACAAGGACGGCAAGGCCGTCACCGTGGCCGCCACCATCGAAGTGAATTTCCGCCTGCTGTAAGACGCAGGCCTCCATCCCCAATCATGCGGGCGGTCCGACAACGGGCCGCCTTTTTTCTTTTCCCGCAATCGGTCCGAAACCTGAGTCCATCCGGCTTCGTCTCTCAGGCTTGTTATAATTGCAACGTAATAACACATCCGACTTCCGGCCGCGGGAGCGGTGGGCGGCCGGTTCAGGGAAGGCGTCCTGTCATCAGCATGAAGTGCATTCTGTTTTTGCTTCTCACGGCGGCGGCCGCATCGGCTGCCGACATTGATTTTGCTACCGGGCAGGCCGCCCGGTTATTTATCGGCCAGCCGCAGGCCACCCGGCAGGATCCCGGCGCCAGCGAGCGCCTGCTCGGAGGCGTCAGCGGATTAGCTTTTGCCAACGACACGCTCTTCGTCGCGGATTCCAATCCCGTTTCTTCCACGCCGCAAAACAATCGCGTCCTCATCTTCCGCAACGTGTCGGGAGGCCTCCCCAAGCCTACCGACGAACTGCTCTACACCCAGCGCTGTCCTATCTGCGTAGGCCAGGCCAATACCGTGCTGGGCCAGCCGGATTTCGAGAAAACCGAGTGGGGCCGCTCGCAATCGGCCATGCGTAAGCCCACCGCGGTGGCATCCGACGGCAACGTGGTGGCGGTAGCCGATACCGACAACAACCGCGTGCTCATCTGGCTCTCCATCCCCGGCGGCAACAACCAGCCCGCCGATATCGTGCTGGGGCAACAGGATTTCACGACGGGGATCCCGGCGCGGCCGCCCAACCGGCGCTCCATGAGGGGACCGCAGGGCGTGTGGATTCATAGCGGCAAGCTTTTCGTCGCCGACACCGGCAACAGCCGCATACTCATCTGGAACAGCTTCCCCACCCAAAACGGCCAGGAACCCGACCTCGTCCTGGGCCATCCCGATTTCAACACCGGCACTCCGGAACTTCTCGACCAGGTGGCCGCCCGCGCCGATAACCTGCTCAACCCCGTCTCCGTGACCTACGACGGCCAGCGCCTCTACGTCGCCGACCTGGG
Source organism: Bryobacteraceae bacterium (assembly GCA_041685075.1). Lineage (GTDB taxonomy): Bacteria > Acidobacteriota > Terriglobia > Bryobacterales > Bryobacteraceae > JAMCRM01. The sequence goes on along the minus strand of JAWLGN010000205.1, from coordinate 922 downwards.
GTACAACCGCGTGCTCATCTGGAACAGCCTCCCCGCCTCCAACGGACAGCCTGCCGACGTGGTCATCGGCCAGCCCGACATGACCAGCGCCATCGCCAACTACTCCTACCGTTTCGAGAACGAGAAGGCCGTGGGGGTACTCTGCGCGCCCGTAAGCCAGGATGAGGACGGCAACGACATCTATCCGGCACGCTGCAACGCCACCCTCAGCTTCCCGCGGTTCGCCCTGGCCGACCCGGTCCGCAACCTGCTGTTCATCGCCGACGGCGGCAACGACCGCGTGCTGGTCTTCAAAGGCATCCCCACCGAGAACGGGCAGGCGGCCGACCACGTCATCGGCCAGCTCGCCGGCGGCATCAACCAGGCTTCCGACGCGGCCGACTCCATGCGCACCCCCATGTCGCTCGCCTGGGACGGCACCAACCTCTACGTCAGCGACACATTCAACCGCCGCATCAACGTCTACTCCATGGGCGAGCACAACATCCCCTATACCGGAGTGCGCAACGCGGCCAGCTTCGAGATCTATGCCGTCGGGCAGGTGGGGCTTGGCGGCACGGTTAAGGAAGGGGACTCCGTCACCATCACCATCATGGACGAGGAGTACACCTACGAGTTCACCGCCGACGACACCGCCGACAGCGTGGTTGCGGCCCTGGTGGATTTGATCAACGCCGGCGACGGCGACCCTTACGTCTTCGCCACCCCCAATTTCAGCACCTCCACCGTTGTGCTCACCTCCCGCGCCCCCGGCTCGGACGGCAACCAGGTGCGCTACAGCGCCCAGGCATCCGAGAACGCCGAGGTGATAGCTCAGGCCATTGGCGCCACCCTCTCCGGCGGCCAGGATGCCGCCAAGATCGCTCCCGGCGCCCTGGTCAGCATCGTGGGCGACAATCTCGCCGACAGCGTGGCGGCCGCC
>JAWLGN010000204.1:0-9877 GCA_041685075.1 Bryobacteraceae bacterium | reverse complement strand
AGGGCCTGCCCGGGCTCCTTGTAGTAGTATCGCACTTCATCGCCGGCCCGCCAGGCCTCTTCGGGCCAGGCGAGGTAGGGATCGGCGACCCGCAGGGTGGTGAGGATGCGGGTGGCGGGGGAGTAGAGGGTGATGGTCCTGCGGGCGCGATCGACGCGCGGCAGGCCGGCAGTGCGGCGGTCGGTGGCGGAGACGTTCTGCCGCTCTTCGATGAGAAGGTAGGGGACGTGGAGCAGCGCTTCCGCAGCGGGATCGAAGACGACCAGTCGGCGGTTGAGGCGGTCGATGCGCAGGAGCCTGCCGGGCGCGGGGTCGGGTCCCATGTCGCGGGGGCTGGCGGGGATGCGCACGCGGGCGGGCGGCAGCAGGTCGTAGCGGGGGTTGGCCGGGTCTGAAAAATTGGAGTCGCAGATAAGGGTGACGATGCCCTGCTGCCGGTCGTAGGCCACCACGCGGCCCTGGCCTACGCGGCCGAATTCGCCGCAGCCGGCCAGGACGGCAAACGCCGCAAGGAGGATGGCGGAGGGCCGCGTCATCGCGGCGCTCCTTGGGCGGGCGGCCGCACGCGGGCGGCGGCCAGTTCCTCCCGCACGCCGCGTAGGAACCTGCCGACGATATAGAGGGCCAGGCCGGAGACCAGGGCAAGAATCAGGACCGTGGCGGCGGTATCGAAGAACCAGGCGGCCGCGGGCCAGGCCGCGCCAATCATCTTGAAGGCCATGGATACCGCGCAGCCCAGCACCGCGAAGCCGAAGAAGAGCCGGATGCCGTATCCCTGCACGTACTTGGTGGCCACGGTCCCGATCTGCGCGCCGACCGCCGCCCCCACCAGCATGATCACGGCGGCCAGCAACTCCGTGCGGCCCTTGTAGGAGTAGGAGGCGGCGCCATAGAGGCCGGAAACCGCCACTTCGAAGAGGTCCGTTCCGACGGCCACGTGAGTGGGGCAGCCCACCAGGTAGATGAGGGAGGGCATGCGGATGAGACCGCCGCCGATGCCCAGAATGCCGGCCAGCAGCCCGGTGACGAAGCTCACCGCCACGGGCAGCCAGACCGAGCAGCGAATACCCGCGGTTTTGAACTCCACTACCGGCGGGATACGGATGCGGTGCAGGCGCTTGTGCCACTCGATACCGCGGGAGAGCGCATCGGGCGGCCTGCCGGAAGAGAGCGCTTCGCGGTCCCGGCGCCGGGTCCGGGCCACGTCGGTAAAGATGACGCAGGCGATGGCGGAGAGCAGCGCGAAGTAACCGCCGCGCATGAAGGGCTCGACCCGGCCGATGCGCTCCAGCCACATGACAATCTGGGCGCCGGCTTCGAAGCCCGCGACGGTGCCGCCCATCATGATGGAGCCCAGGCGGTAATCCACGTTGCCGAAGCGCGCATGGCGCACGGTGGAGATGAGGGACTTGCCGGCCATGTGGGCGATGTCGGTGCCGATGGCGAAGGCCATGGGGAAGCCGAGGATGTTCAGTCCAGGGGTGACCATCCATCCGCCGCCCATGCCGAAGAAGCCGCCGATGATCCCCACGCCAAAGCCCAGGATGAGCAGGCCCGGCCAGAAGACCTCCACGCCGGCGATGGGCATGGTGGCGTAGAGCCAGCTCATGGGATGGACCCCGGGGCGCTCAGTGTTCCCCCTGTGCGCGCGACTTCAGATTGATGCCGATGCGGGCCATGGCAAAGTCGGCCAGCGCTCCGAGCAGCAGGCCGAGCAAGGGAATCACCACGATGGTGACGAGGGCAAAGAGCAGATGGCTCTCGTTGTACAGGTTGGTCCACCAGGCCTTCCAGCCGGAGTAGCGGCGGCTGTCCGCGACCCAGACCATGACCGCGCCGCCTCGGGCGGCCAGGGCGGCGGAAGGCAGCAACAGGGCGGCGAACGGCAGGGCCGCCCACGGACGGCGAACCACGCCGCGCGCGAGGACCGTGAAACGGGCCATCTCTAGCCGATATTATGTCATCGGCGGCGGCGGCACCAAGCCGGGCGGCGGCGGCGGCGTCGCGACCACTTTTTAACAGGCCCCGACGTTACACTTTGTGTCCTGCCGATGTGATGACGAATCCAAGTGCCTATGGGAACCAGAGGGCGGTTGAGCGAAGACTGGCTGGCGGTGTATATCGGGCTGTTCATTTTTGTGCTCTCGCTGGGGCTGTTCTTCGAAGCCGATTTGCTGGGATGGGCCATCACCACGCGGGTGTGGACCGCCATCGGGCAGGCGCTGGCGCCGGCGTCGAAGGTCTACGCGGGTCTCCACCCGCTGGTTTCGCTGGCGGCCACCTACGTCTTTCTGCTGGCGGTGCTGGCGGTGGGGGCGCGCGCCGTGGGGGCGGACCTGGCGCGCTTCGCTAAAGGATTTACGGCGGTTTTCTTCCTGAGCTATCTCTGCTGGATCGCGGGCAGTTGGGCGAACATCGCGGCCACGCCGGACAAGATGCAGCAGCACGGGGTGAGCTGGTCGCTCAACCTGACCGCCGAGGCCGGATACATCCTGGCGCTGATTGCGGGGCTGGCGATCGGCAACTTCTTCCCCCGCGGGGTGGAGTTCATGAAGGAGGCCATCCGGCCGGAGCTGTACATCAAGACGGCCATCGTGATTCTGGGCGGCTTCCTGGGGGTGACGGCGGCGGAGCAGTTGGGGCTGGCGACCTCGGTGATGTTTCGCGGGTTGTGCGCCATCGTGGAGGCGTACCTGATCTACTGGGCGCTGGTCTACTACATCGCGCGGCGCTACTTCAAGTTCAGCCGGGAGTGGGCCGTGCCGCTGGCGTCGGGGATTTCGATCTGCGGGGTGTCGGCGGCCATCGCCACCGGCTCGGCCATCCGGGCGCGCCCGGTGGTGCCCGTGATGGTCTCCTCCCTGGTGGTGATCTTCGCGGTGGTGGAACTGCTGTTTTTGCCCTTCCTGGCGCAGCATCTGCTGGCCGGTGAACCCATGGTGGCGGGCGCCTGGATGGGGCTGGCGGTGAAGACCGACGGGGCGGCGGTGGCGAGCGGCGCCATTACCGACGCGCTGATCCGCTCCCGCGCGGCGGCGGACGGCGTGGCCTACCAGCCGGGATGGATCATGGCCGCCACGACCACCGTGAAGGTGTTCATCGATGTCTTCATCGCGGTGTGGGCCTTCATCCTGGCGTGGATCTGGTCCGCCAAGATCGACCGGCGCGAGGGGGAGAAGGTGCGGGCGGTGCAGATCTGGGAGCGGCTGCCGAAGTTCATCCTGGGATATCTGGTGACCTTCGCCGCCATCATTCTGCTGGGCGTGGCCTTCCCCTCGCTGGTGGAGAAGACCAAGGCTGCCATGGGGCAGGCCAATGTCTTCCGCGGGATCTTTTTCGTGATGACGTTTTTCACCATCGGGGTGGCCTCGAACTTCCGGAAGCTGTGGGAAGAGGGGATCGGGCGGCTGGCGGTGGTGTACGTGTTGTGCCTGTTCGGGTTTATTATCTGGATTGGGCTGGCGATCTCGTGGCTGTTCTTCCACGGGGTAAAGCCGCCGGTGGTGGCGGGATAAGACGATGGCAACGGAACCGAAGTTCGCCGAAGAAATCAAGAAGATGGAATGCGAGCCCCTGCTGCCCGTGGAGCTGCGGCTGATACGCTGGAGCATCGGGCTGGGGGTGGCGCTGATCGTGCTGCTGACGTGGGTGAGCCACACGTTTTTCGAGGTTTGAACTGCCGGCCGCTTTCCTGACGCGGTTTCCCGTATCGGGGGTCGAGGTTTCGCCCCTCGTCCCGCCGCTGGTAGCCTTTGTCGTCTCGTGCCTGACAACCTCGGGCGGATTGTCGGGCGCCTTCCTGCTGCTGCCGTTTCAGATGAGCGTGCTGGGGTTCGTCACCCCGGCGGTGACCCCTACGAACCTGATTTATAACGTGGTGGCCATCCCGGGCGGGGTGTACCGCTATGCGCGGGAGCGGCGGATGGCGTGGCCGCTGGCGGGGGCCATCATCGCGGGCACGCTGCCGGGTGTCTTTCTGGGCGCCTGGGTGCGGACCCGCTACCTGACCGACCCGCGCCACGTGCGGCTGTTCGTGGGACTGGTGCTGCTCTACCTGGGCGCTAAACTGCTGCTGTATTGCAGGGAGGTGGGAGGCATTCCGCCGCGGTCCGCAACGGTGCAGACGGTTTCGGTGACGCCGGCGCGGATCGAATACTCCTTCGCGGGACAGGTATTCGGCTTCCGCCCGGCGGTGGTGCTGCTGCTGGCTTTGGTGGTGGGGCTCATCGGCGGCATCTACGGGGTAGGCGGGGGCGCCATCATTGCCCCCTTCGCGGTAGTGGTGCTGCGGCTCCCGGTGCACACGGTGGCGGGGGCCGCCATGCTGGCCACCTTCATCACCGCCGTCGCCGGGGTTTCCTTTTTTCACCTCTTGGGCGCGCACCCGGACTGGCTGCTGGGCGGGTTGTTCGGAGCCGGCGGACTGGCCGGCACCTACGTGGGGGCGCGGTTGCAGAAGTACCTGCCGGAGCGGTGGATCCGGCTGGTTTTGGGCATCTTGGTGGCCGCGCTGGGCGCGATGTACGTTTCCGGACAGGGCGGCGCTTGACCGTTGCCGCAGGAATCTCTTAATCTCTAGTTGGGTACGGGAGATTGCGTGCCGTTCAATACCGATGAACATTTCCGTCAAAGGCGAATACGCGCTTGAAGCGCTCTTCGATTTGACCGCCCACCGGACGGGAGAGCCGGTCAAGATCGCGGAAATCGCCAAGAGGCAGCGCATTCCGCAGAAGTTTCTGGAGCTGATTCTGGCGAGTTTGAAGCAGGGCGGCTTCGTGGAGTCGCGCCGCGGCGCCGAGGGCGGCTACCTGCTGGCCCGCCCGCCGGAGAACATCACCATCGGGGAGGTGCTGCGGTTTATCGAAGGGCCGCAGAAGACCAGGTCGCGGGCGCGCCGAAAGCAGGAATCGCCGTTCACGGAGATGTGGGCCCAGGTGAATGGCGCGATATCCGACATCATCGACCGCACCACGTTCGCCGATATCGAGCAAGCGTGGATGGAGCGGCACTCCAGGTTTGTGCCCAATTGGGAGATTTGAGTGATCTACGCCGATAATTCGATGAGTATCGGGCGCACGCCGCTGGTGCGCCTGAATCGCGTGACGGACGGAGCGGGCGCCGTTGTGGCGGCCAAGATCGAGGGGCGGAATCCGGCCTACTCGGTGAAGTGCCGCATCGGGGCGTCGATGGTTTGGGATGCCGAAAAGCGCGGGGTGCTGGGGCCGGGCAAGGAGATTGTGGAACCCACCAGCGGCAATACGGGGATCGCGCTGGCGTTTGTGGGGGCGGCCCGGGGCTACCCCGTGACCCTCACGATGCCCGAGACCATGTCCATCGAGCGCCGCAAGGTGTTGAAGGTGCTGGGAGCGAACCTGCTCCTGACCGACGGCTCGAAAGGCATGCCGGGCGCCATCGCCAAGGCCGAGGAACTGGTGGCGTCCGATCCCGACCGCTACGTGCTGCTCCAGCAGTTCAACAACCCGGCCAACCCGGAGGCCCATTTCCGAACTACCGGTCCGGAGATCTGGGATGATACCGAGGGAAAGGTCGACGTGCTGGTTTCCGGGGTGGGCACCGGCGGCACCATCACGGGCGTGTCGCGCTACATCAAGCAAACCCGGGGGAAGCAGATCCTGAGCGTGGCGGTAGAGCCTACCGCCAGTCCTGTGATCACCCAGGAGTTCGAGAAGCAGCCGCTCAAGCCCGGGCCGCACAAAATTCAGGGGATCGGCGCGGGGTTCATTCCCAAGACGCTGGACCTTTCGCTGGTGGACCGGGTGGAGCAGGTGAGCAACGAAGATGCCATCGAGATGACCCGGCGGCTGGCGCGGGAAGAAGGCATTCTGGGGGGCATCTCCTCGGGCGCCGCGGCGGCCGCGGCGGTGCGGCTGGCGCGCGACGAGGCTTTCCGCGGCAAGACCATCGTGGTGATTCTGCCCGATGCGGCGGAGCGCTATCTCAGCACCGTGCTCTTTGAAGGGATGTTCGAAGAGTAAAGCGGGCGCTCTGGGATTTAGGGGTGAGTCGCGCCCGCTCGTCGTAACGGGGATATGGCGATATGGCGCGCCGGATGCGGCCTTCGTTACATCCGCGCCGAAAAACTTCCCGGAATTTGGCTACAATCGGTCTCATGCGCGCCGCGCTCATGCTGGTGGTGCCGTTGGCCTGCGCATGGCAGGCGCAGGAACCGGCAGAGCCGCTACTGCAAAATACCGGCAAGCCCATGCGGGTGGAGTTCCGCTGCACGGCCGAGGATATCCAGTGGGCGGGACTCAGTTGTTCGGCGGAAGAGCCGTGCCCCGTCTACCTGGAGCTGGCGGCGGTGGAATCGGTGGGGAACCGCATCTTCGCGGCGGGCAATATCCACTCCGGCGTCGGCACCCTGTACTCCATCCTGCTGGCCAGCGACGATGGGGGCAAGACCTGGCGGGAGGCGCACGAGCGCGTGCGCGGCGCCACCCTCGACCGCGTGCAGTTCATCGACTTCGAAGCCGGATGGGTGGCGGGCCAGACGGTCTACCCGCTGCCGCGCGATCCGTTTTTCCTGATTACCAGTGACGGCGGCAAGACTTTCCGCCGGCGGCCCGTGTTTTCGGAGTCGCGCGGCGGATCGGTGTTGCAGTTCTGGTTCTCTTCCCGGACAACGGGCAGCATGGTGATCGACCGGGGGCAGAGCGGGGACCTGGGCCGCTACGAGCTGTACGAATCGCCCAACGGCGGGGAGAGCTGGATGCTGCGGGAGACCAACGAGCAGCCCATCCGGATCAAGCGTGCCGTGGGGCCGGCGCCGGACTGGCGGATTCGGGCCGACGGGGCGACCCAGGCCTACGTACTGGAACGCCGCCAGGGGGAGAAGTGGTCCGCCCTGGCGGCGTTTGCGGTCTCGATCGGGCCCTGCACCCCGCCGCCGCCTCCTCCCCCTCCCGAGGTCGAGGAGCCGGCGCCGGAGGCGGGGCCGGTGTTTCAGTTGCCGCCCCGGTAAGGCGCCCAGTGGCCGTCGGGCGCGCGCGCGGGCCGCTGGGAGGGTTTCCCTCCCGACATCAGGGTGGAAAGCGAAGCCAGCGGGCCGGTGAGGCGCACCAGGTTCGCCGGGTTGAGGCCCAGCAGGTTGCCGCCGGTGGCCACGGTGATGCGGTCCGGCTCGCCGTAGCAGGTCACCAGCATGGGATTGCCCGCCCCGGCCGCGGCGCCCTCGAGCGCCTGCTTCTGCTCCGCGGTGAGGCCGCCCGGGCGCAGCGCTTCCATCAGGGGGGCGAGCGAAGATCCCATGTTCTGGTAGGTCATGGCGGAGAAATCGGCGTAGCGGTTGCGCGGCAGCAGCGACGTGAAAGCCGCCGAACGCGCCAGGGTGTGGCCGGAGGCCCGGAAGCCGATCGCCTGTTCCACCAGCGCGCGGCTGGGGCCGGCCACCAGGTAGCCGTTATCGAAGGTGTAGTGAGCCTCGGCAAAGCGCTCGGCGCCGGGCTTCAGGAGGCGGTACCAGGTGCGGCCGTCGACCGCTTCCTCGGTGAGCTGGATGCCGGGCCGGTTCTGCCCGGCAGCGTGCCGGTTGACGGCTTCCGCCAGAGCGCGGATGGTCCATTGCAGGCGGTTGGCGTCGCGCACTTCGGCGATCAACTTCCACGAGGGCACCGGCACGGCGGGGCCGTCGAAGGCCACGGCGATCTCGCCGCCCAGGGAGGCCAGCAGGTCGTTGCGGATTTGGATCCCCAGCTTGGATTCGCCCTCGGCCAGGTCTTTCATCTCTCCGGCGGCAGCCAGCTCGTCGAAGATGGCGGCGGGGTCTTTGAGGATGGCGCCCGCGGCAAAGCCGGCCTGGGGGGAGATGTAGTCCAGGGCGGCGAGGGGCGCGGGCTGGCCGAGCCAGCCGAAGGGGCCCTTGCGGCTGCCCAGGAAGGCCAGTACGGCCTGGGTATCGGTGCGGCCGCCGGTCTCTTTCTGCTCGACGACCGCGTACTTGAAGTTGGCGTGGGCGCCCTCCCGCTGCGGGGCCAGGCGTTCGAGATCGGCGGCGAAGATGATGCCGGCGCCGTCGCGGTAGGCTTCGGCCGCGCGCGCGCCGAAGCCGGTAGCGGCAAAACCACCGCCGGAGAGCGCGCGGAGCAGGTCGGCGGCATCCCCTGCCACGGCGGCCAGGTCGCTTCCGGCGTAGATGATGGCCTTGCCGCGGCCCGCGGGTTCGAGAGCTTCGAGCGACTCGGAGATCCGCAGATCGGTGACGCCGGCCTTTTGGAATCGATCGAGGAGGAAGTCGCGCAGGCCGGTGCGTTTCACTTCGGCGAGCAGCACCGGATTTCCGGCCTTGCCGTCGGGCCGCAACGTGGCGGCGATGACGATCTCATCGCCCAGGAATTCGGAGACGGCCTCGAGCTCTTCGAAGACGCGGCTCATCCCGGCGCGGCCCAGGCCCTGCTCCCACCATTGGCGAAGCGCGGCACTTTCGGCGGCGCGCTGCTGGAGGATCTGGTAGGTCTCCCCCAGGGCCTTGCCGAGGTTGGGAACAGCGGCGTAGATGACGGTTTCGGGCGGCAGCAGGTGGATCAGACGGCTGGAGTAGCGGAGATCCGGCATGCGCACCTGCCGGAGCTGCTGGTCGAGGGCGGCGAACTCTTTGATCAGGGCCATGTGCTGCTCGAAGCGGGTGCTCCAGGCGATCTCTTCGGCCACGGGGACGGGACCCACGGCCGGGCTGCTGCTGTACTGGTCGCCGGCTTGCAAAACCTGCTCGCGGCCGGCCTGCGCCACCCGCACCTGGCCTTCCAGCACCGAGACGCGGGAGCCCTTGATGCCGCTGTTCACCGTGAACACCGTCCCGGTGACCGCCACGCGGCAATCGCGGGCGGCCACGTAGAGCCGGCCGGAGCGCCGTTTGGCCGCCTCTACGATGACGTTGCCACCGGCGAGGTGAATGGTCAAGTCGCGTCCGGTTTCGGCAACCGAAAGGGAGGAGCGCTCGCGCATTTCGACCAGCGAGCCGTCGCGCAGGCGGAGCAGAGCGGTGGAGTTGCCGGCGGTGCGGATCTCGCCGGGGCCGGCCACTTCAACGCCCGGCTGAAGCGTTTCGCTGCCCTGGGGGGTGATGCGGTAGAGGGCGCCGGCGGCTGCCTGAACGAAGACCGGGCTATCGGTCGTACGGATGCCGGTCCAGAGAATGTAGCCCGCGAAGGCGGCCAGCGCGGCGAAGCCGGCGGCCATGGCCCAGCGGAAAGCGGGGGCGGAGGCGGTGCGGCGAGGAATGAAGGCGGTCACTTTACCTTCGCCCGCCAGCGCCTTGCGGCAGGCGGCGCACTCGCGGGTATGGTCCTCGACGAGCAGCGCGCGGGCCGCGGGGAGTTTGCCGGCCCGGTAATCCGGCATGAGCGCCTGGAACTCCGCGCAGGTGCGCAGGGCCGCGCGCGGCAGGCCGGCCCGCACGCGGGCCGCGGCCGCTTCGACAGCCGCCGGGTCGATGGCTTCGTTGCAGATCTCTTCGAAAATCCGATCCAGATCATTGCCTTCGGGAGACATGGCTTCCTCCTGTGAAGATGGCGTACTCTTTTTCGACGCGGTCCCGCGCGCGCGAGAGCGTTACCGCCACGGTGCCCTCGGTGGTGCCGAGCATGCGGGCGATTTCCGTGTTGTCCTTGCCCTCAAAAAAGCGCAGGGCGAAGATCTCCGCGGCCCGGGGACTGAGGCGGGCCACGGTTGCGCGCAGCCATTTCCGGATCTCTCCGGAGGTGAGGATGCGGTCCGGCGCGGGCGTGGAACTGGCGAGCGGCAGGTCTTCGAGCGGCACCGCGGCATCCGACTGGCGGCTGCGCACCAGGTCCAGCGCGCCGTTGACGGCGGCCCGGTGGAGGTAGGAGCCGATATGGTCCACCGGTTCCGCGGCGGCGGT
>JAWLGN010000203.1:0-9968 GCA_041685075.1 Bryobacteraceae bacterium | reverse complement strand
GAGATCCAGCGCCTGGTCATCGCGCGGCAGTTGCTGAAAAGCTGATGCGGGAACAGGCGCGCAGGATCATCGATGGCGATCTCCGGGCCCTGGCGCGCACGGCCACCGGCCTCGAGAACAACGACCCGGAAGCGCTGGAGGTGCTCGCGGAACTGGCTCCGCGCGCCGGCCGCGCGCTGGTCGTCGGGATCACCGGAGCGCCCGGTTCCGGCAAGAGCACCCTGGTGGATGCGCTGGCCCGCGTGCTGCGCAGCCAGGGCCGCACGGTCGCGATCCTGGCCATCGATCCCTCGAGCCGCGCTTCGGGCGGCGCCATCCTGGGGGACCGGGTGCGCATGCAGTCGCACCACGCCGACCCCGGCATCTTCATCCGCTCGATGGCCACGCGCGGCGCGCTCGGCGGGCTGGCGCGCGCGACCGAACGGCTGGTGCGGCTCTTCGACGCCGCCGGCCGCGACGTGGTGATCGTCGAAACCGTGGGGGTGGGGCAGGCCGAGGTGGAGATCGCCTCCCTGGCGCGCGTTACCGTGGTAGTGATGGTGCCGGGCATGGGGGACGATATCCAGGCCATTAAGGCCGGCCTGATGGAGATCGCCGACGTTTTCGCCGTCAACAAGGCCGACCACCCGGGGGCGGAGCGCCTGGAGCGGGAGATCCGGGCCGCGGCCGAACTGGGCCCCCACCCGGACGGCTGGCTCCCCCCGGTTGTCCGCACGGTGGCCACCGAAGGCGCCGGCATCGCGGAGCTGCTCGCCGCCATCGACGAGCAGGCGCGCCGCAACCCGGCCCGCACGCCATTTCATCAAGGAGACGCACGTTTGAAAGCTCGAATCGGCATCATCGGCGGGAGTGGCCTCTACTCCATGCCCGGTTTTGAGGCGCAGGAGGAGGTCCTCCTCGATACGCCCTTCGGCAAGCCTTCCGACGGTTACGTGTTAGGCGAGCTGTGCGGCCGCAGGGTCGCTTTCCTGGCGCGGCACGGGCGCGGCCACCGTTTCTCGCCCTCGGAGATCAACTACCGCGCCAACATCTACGGGATGAAGTGCCTGGGGGTGGAGCGCATCATTTCGCTCAGCGCCGTGGGCTCGCTCAAGGAAGAGCACCGGCCGCTGGATTTCGTGATCCCGGACCAGTTTTTCGACCGCACGCGCGGGCGCGTCTCCACCTTCTTCGGCGACGGGTTGGTGGCGCACATCAGCTTTGCCGATCCCGTCTGCCCGCAACTGTCCGAGGTAGTGCTGGGCGCCTGCCGCGCGGCCGGCGTCAACGCCAAGAAGGGCGGCACGTACCTGTGCATGGAGGGGCCGGCGTTTTCCACCCAGGCCGAATCCAATCTCTACCGGTCCTGGGGCATGGACGTTATCGGGATGACCAATCTCCAGGAGGCCAAGCTGGCGCGCGAGGCCGAGATCTGTTACGTTACCGTGGCGATGGTCACCGATTACGACTGCTGGCATCCCGCCCACGATGCCGTCACGGTGAACGAGATCATCGCCAACCTGACGAAAAACGCCGAAAATGCCTGCCAGGTGGTGCGGGAAGCGGTCGCGGCCATGCCGGAACGCGGCTGCAAGTGCGGTTCGGCGCTCTCCCATGCCATCATCACGGACCGCTCGCTGGTGCCGCGGGAAACCGTGAAGAAGCTGGAACCGATCGTTGGCAAGTACTTCCTGTAATCAGCGCGCGCGCCGCATGCTCGAGGCCTGCCTGGCGGGCACGCGTCCACCACGCGGCGAGGCCGGAGCGCTGGCGGCCGAGTGCCCGGAGGCCTTCTTCAAAACGGTGGTGGAGGGCCTTGCCGACCGCTTCGAGCCCGCGCTGTGCGACCTGTACGCGGACCTGATGGCCGAGGCCCTGGCGGCGGCCGAGCCGGCGCTCGATCCGGCGGAACTGGCCGCCCGCTACCGCCGCGTGCGCCGTGTGCGGCGCGCCGAAGCCGATCCGGCCGTGGTCTTCGTGCTTTCCCGCATCACCCTGGGGGCGGATGTGGCGGTCACCAGCGTACTGCTCGATGCAGTGAAGCGGCGCTTCCCCGCGGCCGAGATCCGCTTCACGGGCCCGGCCAAGAACTACGAGCTGTTTGCCCGCGACCCGCAAATCGGCTGGCTCCCGGTCTCCTATCCGGGCGGCGGAATCGCGGAGAGGCTGGCGCCCTGGAGGGAACTGCGCGCCGTGCTCGCGCGCCCGGACGCCATCGTGGTGGACCCGGATTCGCGCCTCACGCAACTGGGGCTGCTGCCGGTCTGCGGCGAGCCGAACTACTTCTTCTTCGAGAGCCGCGCCTACGGAGGCGATGGCAGCGACCCGCTCCCCGTGCTGGCCGCCCGCTGGGCCGCCCAAACGTTCGGCGTCGAGGACTCGAGGCCCTGGGTCGCCCTTGCCGAGCCCGAGGAGCGCGCCAGGGTAGCGGTCAGCCTGGGAGTGGGAAGCAACCCCGCCAAGCGCCTCCCGGACCCCTTCGAGGAGCAGCTCATGGCCCTGCTGGGCGCGCGCTTCGGCTCCCTCTGGATCGATCGCGGCGCCGGGGGTGAGGAGGCCGCCCGCGTGGACCGCGCCATCGCCCGCTCGGGCGTGCCGCGCGAGCGCATCCGCACCTGGGAAGGCGGCTTCGCGGGGTTCGCTTCCATCATCTCCCGCGCCCGCTTATACGTGGGGTACGACTCCGCTGGCCAGCATGTAGCCGCCGCAACGGGTGTTCCGCTGATTTCGATCTTCGCCGGCTTCCCCTCCCCGCGCATGTTCCACCGCTGGCGCCCCGCTGGTTGCGTCATCCGGGTAGACGATCACGACCCCGCCCGGGCGCTGGCCGAAGTGGCGCGCGCTCTGCCCGCAGCCCCGTAAAGAGGTCCCAAACCCACTTTTCGTCCAGCATTCTGGACAACCTTGCCGTTCCAGCCCGGATCGGCGGCACAAACATGTCACAGGTTATTATGATCTATCAGAGTATGTCTCGCATACTGCACTGTACACTCGTCGCCTTCCTGGCGCTGGCTTGCGCCCACCCGGGCTGGAGCCAATCCATTTTCGCTACCGTAACGGGAACGGTTACGGACACATCGGGCGCGGTGTTGCCCGGCGCCGATGTAGTAGCTGTTCACAAGACGCTCGGCTTAAAATACGCCACGCAAAGCAATGCGGCGGGTGTCTTCACCCTGCCGGAGTTGCGCGAAGGCGAATACACGGTGCGCGTCACCAGCCAGGGCTTCAAGGAATTCGCCGCGGAGGGCATCATTCTCGCCACCCGCGACGTCCGCCGGTTGGACGTGCGCCTGGAACTCGGAACCGTTACCGAAGTGGTCGAGGTAACGGCCCAATCCGGGGCGATCGAAACGGAGCGCGCCACCATCTCTGCCACCCGTGGGCGCGACGAACTCGCCCGTCTTCCCATCAGCGCGGTGAACATGTACTACATGTTCATGTCGCTTCCGGCCACCACGGCGCGCGGCAGCACGCCCTCCTTCGCCGGATCCCGCGAGGACCAGTTTCTGATGACCATCGACGGCGCCAGCATCAACAGCGGGCAGGTGGGCGCCCTCTCGAACCTTGCGGGACAGAACGAGACCTTCCAGGAAATGCGCGTGGAGATGGTGAACACCACCGCCGAACACTCCGGCCTGGCCCACGTGATGATGGCCAGCCGCACCGGCAACAACGATCTGCACGGCGAGTTTTTCTGGAACTATCACACGCCGGCGTTTCGCGCGCGCGAGTTCTACGCACAGGAGCGCGTTTCGGAAGTCCGCCACAACTATGGCTTCATCGCCAGCGGTCCGCTGTTTCTGCCGAAGATCTACGACGGGAGGAACCGCACGTTCTGGAGCATCAGCGGCGACACCGACGGCGCCAACAACAGCGTTCGGGAGATGTATACCACGGTGCCGCTGGAACCCTGGCGCCGGGGCGATTTCTCCGGGCTGGGCGTCCAGATCCGCAATCCGATCAACGGCGACATCTATACCGACGGGCGGATCCCGCAGCAGTTCATCAATCCCGTCTCCCAGAAGATCCTGGACCGTTTCTACCCGCTGCCGAACGAGGGCGATGTCAACGTCTTCAAGTCGCGCAACAACCTCGCCGTCGTACGCACCGATCCGGACAAGGTCTGGCACGGCACCGCGCGGTTGGACCACAAGATCAGCGACGCCGACTATGCGTTCATCAGCTTCCACTTCCACGAAGTGGACGTAAACAGCTTCGACGGTTCGCTGCCCACCACGGGCGGCCAGATCGACCAGAAGCGGTTGAACAAGATGGTTTCCTTCGCGGAGAACCACACCTTCAGCCCCAACCTGATCAACCAGTTCCGCTTCTCCTACGCCTTCAATCACAACGCCCGGCGCGGCGTCCTGATGGGCAGGGAAATCGTCGATTATCTGGGTTTGCAGGGACTGTATCCCGATCTTCCCGACGCCCGCGGCGTGACCTCGATCAGCTTCCTTACCGGTGGCTTCACCGGCATCTCCCAGACCGCCCAGCGGCGCCCCGGCTTCGTCAACAAGAACATGAACGTTCAGAACGACGTGAGCTACTTCCGGGGACGCCACAACTTCAAGATGGGCATCCAGTTGGGCTTCATCGGTTTCGAAGACCTGACCATCCCGCTGGACACCTATGGCGGCGCGCGATTCAACAACACCTTCTCCAAGGTTCCCGGCGTTTCCAACTCCGGGCACGTGTGGGCGGACTTCCTGTTCGGTGTCCCGACCGACGTGACCCGCTCCATGCCGCGCATGGCCGACAAGCGCAACCACCCCAACATCGACTGGTACTTCCTGGACGAGTGGAAGGTGAACCAGAAGCTCACCCTGAACCTCGGCCTTCGGTACGAGTATCATGCCCCCTGGCGGCAGGACAACGGCATGATCTCGATGTTCGATTTCTCCAACGGCGGCCGCATCGTGGTGGCGGACGAGGGTATGCGCCAGGTCTCGCCCTTCGTGCCGGCCTCCTACATTCCCATCGTCAGCGCTTCCAGCGTGGGGCTCCCGGCCGACACCCTGCTCTTCGGGGATCGCAACAACTTCATCCCCCGCGTGCAGGCGGCCTACAGGCCGTTCAACAATTCCAGCACGGTCTTCCGCGCCGGCTACGGCCTGGCGTACGACATGACCCCCTACGCGCCTTCGATGGGCGGGGTGCCGTTCATCGTGGACGAGCCGCGGTACACCAACCCGGTGTCGAACCCCACGGTGATCTTCCCGGTCATCTTCCCGGCTTCCGGATCGGGCACGCAGTCCACCATCTCGCTGCCGAGTTCCGTGAACCCGAAGCTGGTCATGCCTATGACCCAGCAGTGGAGCTTCAGCATCGGGCACGAGCGCTGGAACACCGCCTTCGAGGCGATGTACACCGGCACCGCAACCCGCAAAATGTGGTACGGCTACGACCTGAACGCTCCGCTTCCGGACGGCAACCTGTACAATACGAAGCCGCGTCCGTTCCCGCAGTACCCCGGCATCACCTACAACACCAACGGCAGGAGCCACATCTACAACGCCCTGATGTTGAAGGCGCACCGGCGCTTCGCGAACGGTCCCATCTTCCAGGTTGCCTACACCTGGGCGCGCGATATCGGCGATGACAGCGGTCCCGAGTTCTGGTTCGACCGCAGCCGCGAGCGCGGGCCCGACCAGTTGACCCCCAACCAGCGCTTCACCGCGAGCGTCATTTACGAACTCCCGATCGGCCAGGGCAAGAAGCTGTGGACCGGCATGCCCAAGGCCGCCGACTACGCACTCGGCGGATGGGAACTGGCGGTCACTTCCTACCAGCAGACCGGCCAGCACTTGACGCCGCAGATGACCTTCCCGGACCCGACCGGCACCAAGTTCACCAACAGCGGCCGCTCGAACCTGTCCGGTTACCGGCCGGACGTGATCGGCGATCCCAACAACGGCCCGCGCACGGCTGACCAGTGGTTCAACACCTCGGCCTTCGTGGCGCCGCCCATCGGCCGTCCCGGCAACGCCGGCCGCGGCATTATCGTGGGTCCCGGCACCAACGTGGTGCACGCCTCGGTTCACAAGACCTTCTACCTTGCGGACAGGGAGCGCGGACCGCGCCTGACCGTGGGGCTGTTGGCGAACAACGTGTTCAACCACATCAACTACGGCAACCCGTCCACGAACCTGAGCTCGAGCGGCGTAGGCCAGATCACGAGTTCCGGCGGCGGCAACCGCAGCAACCCCGGCGACCTCGCCGCGGCACGGAGCATGCGCCTCCGCCTCCGCATCGAGTTTTAACTGCTAGCGAGAGACGTTCCTTATGCACCCCGGCGGGCTACCCCCGCCGGGTTTTTTTTGCGGCTACATCCTCCAGCGCGCTCGCCATTCCCGGAGGCGGCGTTCCCTTACCCGATGAAAGCACTCTGATCTTCCGCTCCGACGGGTGACATCGTGCCTCGGGGCTGCTTGTGGACCGGTTTGGTTGTGGCATAGAATGCCTTGATAGTGAGGGCGATACCGATGCCGGCTTCAACCGCGACAGCCAGCAGCAGCTTGGCAGCAACATTCGCTCATTTCCGCTGCGCTTCAGCGGTGTGCGCGGCGATGGGCAGTCCAGTTGGGACTTCAGCCTGCTGAAGAACTTCAACATCACCGAGAGGTTTGTCGCGCAGTTCCGGGCCGAGGTCTATAACGCCTGGAATCACACCAACTTCAATAACCCGAATACCAGTCCCACGAACTCCGCCTTCGGCCGGATCACCGGCACCGCGGGCGACGCCAGAAACTGGCAGTTCGCGCTGAAGCTGACCTACTGACCGGTTGTGGGGCTGCCCTTCCCCAAGGCCACCCCACTTCCACCCATCCTGTACTACCATACAGGCGTGAGATTCCCTGCTCTGTTTCTGTTTCTCGGCGCTGCGCTCTGTGCCCAGCCAAACTCCCTCACCCCACAAGAGGCCTCGGCCGGGTGGATCCTCCTGTTCGACGGCGAGTCGCTGTTCGGCTGGACCGAGGAGGGCAAGGCGCGGTGGCGCGCCGAAGGCGGCAACCTCACCGCCGAAGGTGAGAACGGCTGGCTGCGCACCAATTCGCCCTTCGCCGATTTCGAACTCCGCCTCGACTGGCGCACCGGCGCGGAGGGCAACAGCGGCGTCTTTCTGCGCTCCGCGAAGGAAGGCGCGCCGCACGAAACCGGCTACGAACTCCAGATCTGGAACCAGCACCCGGAGTTCCCCACCGGCAGCCTCGTGAACCACCTCAAGGCCCGGCGCGTAAGCCCCGCGCCCGACCAGTGGCATACCTACGAAATCCGCGCCGTGGGGGACCGTTGGGTGGTGCGGCTCGATGGCCGCGAGGTGCTCAACGGCCGCGACGCCAAGGCCCGCGCCGGCCACATCGGCCTGCAGTTCAACGCCGGCAAGCCCATACAGTTCCGCAATATCAAGCTGCGCCCGCTGAGTCTGAAGCCCATCTTCAATGGCAGGAATCTCGACGGCTGGAAGGTGGTGGAGCCGCCCAGGCCGCCCAAGCAGAAGGCCATCTGGTCCGTGCGAAACGGCATGCTCAACGTGCGCCATGGCGGCGGGCAGCTTGAGACGGAAGCCGTGTGGGACGATTTCATCCTCCAGATCGACATTCGCGCCAACACCGACGATCCCAACCGCCACCCCAACAGCGGCATCTTTTTCCGCGGCGATCCGGGCGCCTACTGGGCCGGCTACGAATCGCAGATCCGCAACGAGTACAAGGACGGCGACCGCACCCAGCCCGTGGATTGGGGTACCGGCGCCATCTACAACCGGGTGGCCGCGCGCAGGATCGTGGCCGAAGACAACCGCTTTTTCACCAAGACCCTGATCGCGAACGGTCCCCACATGGCCGTGTGGATCGACGGGTACCCGGTGACCGATTGGGAGGACACCCGGCCGCCCGACGCCAGCGCCCGCAAGGGCCTGCGCACGAGTGCCGGCACCATCGCGCTCCAGGCGCACGACCCCACGACGGACCTCGACTTCCGCAATATCCGGCTGGCACCGCTCCCCAAGTGACGGCGGGCCCGCGGCATGGATGAGATTCTCCGCAATCTCCCACCCGGGGCCCGGGTGCTGGATCTCGGCTCGGGCTCCGGCAGCTTCGATGCGGCATCCTGCCCAGCGGCCCTCGTCGTGCGGGCGGATAACGAGCCGAAAACCCTCGTGCGCGGGGGCCGGTTTGTTCTGGCCGATGCCGCGCGGCTGCCCTTCCCCGACGGCGCCTTCGATTGCGTCGTCGCCAATCACTGCCTGGAGCACATGCCGGACGTCGAGGCCGTGCTGCGCGAAATCGGCCGCGTGGTACGGAGCGACGGAAACCTCTTCGTCTCAGTGCCGGACGCATCCACCCTTACGGACCGCGTCTACCGGTGGATCTACCACGGCGGCGGGCATATCAGCCCCATCCGCTCCCCCGAAGAGTTCCGCTCCGAAATCGCGCGGGCCACAGGTTTACAGCCCACCGCCACCCGAACCCTGTGCGCCTCCCTGTGGTTCCTGAACCGGCGCTGTTTCAAGCCCCGCCCCCCCAGGAGGCTTTGGCTGCTCGGAAACGGGAATCTGCGCCTGCTGGCATTGCTGAGCCTTGCCTTCCGTAAGCTCGACGGGCTGTTGGGCACGCGCTTCAGCGTCTACGGCTGGGAGTTCTATTTCGGCGAGCTGCGCGAGGAAATCGAGACCTATCCCTGGACCAACGTCTGCGTGGGATGCGGCGCCGGCCACTCCGCCGCCTCGCTGGTTGCAAACCACAGGGTCCGCCGGTGGCTTAGGCTGCTGAAGTCGTATGACTGCCCGAACTGCGGGGTATGGAACCTGTTCACCGCCGACTGCGCGGGGCCGCTATAGAAAGATCTTCTCGGCGTACTCGCGGCTGCGCCGCAGGTTCTCCTCCAGGGAGCGGGTGATGCGAGTGCCCTGCTCGTAGGCCAGTTCCACGGTGAGCCAACCCTCGAAGCCGATCTCCCGCAAGTAGCCGGCCACGGCGCGGTAGTCCACGTCGCCGTCGCCCAACTCCTCCATCCAGACGCCGTCCCTGGCGTTGCGCAGGTGTGCGGCACGGAGGCGCGGGGCCGACTCCCTGAGCAGCGTCATCACGTCCTGGCCGCCGCGCTTCACCCAGTCGATATCCAGGCAGATCTTCACCCGGGCCGGGTCGGAGTGGCGGAACTGGTAGCGCCACTCCCGCGCGTTCTCCCGCAGTTCGGGGGCGTGCTGGTGGATGAGCAGTTCCATACCGCGCTCACGGAGCCGGCCGCCCAGTTCGTCGAGCGACTTCGCCTGCACGGCCAACTCCTCGTCGCTCTTGCGGGCCTTGGTGGGGCTGGCGTTGAAGCTGACGGCCTGAGCGCCCGCCTCCCGCGCCGCAGCGGCGTATGTGAGCGTCTCGGCGATGGTTTTGGCCGCACCCTCGGGAGTGTGCATGGGGCCACCGTCGTAGACGATGGGGATCTCCAGGCGGTGGCGCTCGAGCAGCGCACGGGTGCGCCCCCGCAGCTCCGGCGTCCAGAACGCGGAGGTCATCTCCACGCGCCGGTAGCCCGCGCGAGCCACCGCCGCGAAGGCCTCCTCCATGCCTTCCGCGATAGTCTTCTTCTCGCGGTTGAACTGCTGCTGGAAGACGTAGAGCTGTACCGCCAGCAGCGGCCGGTAAGGTTTTGCGGCCAGCGGAAGTGCCGCCGCGCTAGCCAGCCATTGTCGTCTTGTGCAAGTCATCGCCGGCCCCCTGAAGATACTGGTGGATCTCCCAGGCCGCGCGGGCGCCCTCGGCAACCGCCTGCACCACGGTGGCGCCGCCGTTCACGATATCCCCGGCGGCGAACACCCCAGGCCGCGTGGTCGCGAGTGACCCCTCGCGCACCTTTACATAGCCCGAACGCGTCGTCTCGATTCCCGTAAGAGCGCTCTTCAGCTCTTCGTTCACCCGCTGCCCGATGGCTTCAATCACCCAATCGGCCGGGATGACGTGCTCGCTTCCGGCCACCGCCTGCGGCTG
>JAWLGN010000202.1:5441-9982 GCA_041685075.1 Bryobacteraceae bacterium | reverse complement strand
CAATCAGGGCTTCCTGAACGCGCCGCATGTTGATCTCGTCCTGAAACTCGGCCTTGTAGTCCACCTTGAGATCGATATCCGCCAGAGCCTCGACAGCCCGGCGATCCCGCATCCTGCGCTCCACCTTCTCGAACATCTGCTGGTACTCGTCCAGGCTGGTGAGGAAGGCGCGCAGTTCGGTGCCTTCGATGCGACGCTTGAAGCCGTCATCGGTGACCTTGATCTCCAGCGCCAGGTTCTCCGTCGCCCGCCGCATGATCTCACGGGTGAAATCCTTGTCGTCCTTGATGTACTTCTCCTGCTTCCCCTTCTTGATGCGGTAGAGGGGCGGCTGGGCGATGAAGACGCGGCCGCGGTTGATCAACTCGTTCATGTGCCGGAAGAAGAAGGTCAGTAGGAGGGTGCGGATATGGGAGCCGTCCACGTCCGCGTCGGTCATGATGATGACCTTGCCGTAGCGCAGGCGGCTGACGTCGAAGTCGTCTTTGCCGATGCCGGTCCCCAGGGCGGTAATCAGGGCGCGGATCTCTTCGTGGCCCAGCATGCGGTCGTAGCGCGCCTTTTCGACGTTCAGGATCTTACCGCGCAGGGGCAGGATGGCCTGGAAGCGGCGATCGCGGCCCTGCTTGGCGGTGCCGCCGGCGGATTCGCCCTCCACCAGGAAGAGCTCGCAACGGTCGGGGTCCTTCTCCTGGCAGTCGGCCAGCTTGCCGGGCAACCCGCCGGAATCCAGTGCGCCCTTGCGGCGGGTCAGGTCCCGCGCCTTGCGGGCGGCCTCCCGGGCGCGCGCGGCGTCAATCGCCTTGCTCACGATCTTGCGCATCACCCCGGGGTTCTTGTCGAAGTAGCGGCCCAGTTCCTCGTTGACGAACTGCACGACCTGGCCGTGGATGTCGCTGTTGAGCTTGCCCTTGGTCTGGCCTTCGAACTGCGGTTGCGGCAGCTTTACGCTGACGACCGCGGTGAGGCCCTCGCGCACGTCGTCGCCGGTCAGGTTCTCCTTCTGGTCCTTGAACAGGCCGGCCTGCTGCCCGTAGGCATTGATGGTGCGGGTGAGGGCGCTCCGAAAACCGCTCAGGTGCGTGCCGCCATCGACCGTGTTGATGTTATTGGCGAAGCTGAAGACGTTCTCCGCATAACCGTCGTTGTACTGGAGGGCGAACTCCATGGTGAGGACTCCGCCGCCCGGCAGATCCCGCTGCGCTTCGCAGTGGATGGGCTTCTCGTGCAGTACGGACTTGCCCCGGTTCAGCAGGGTGATGAACTCCGCGATGCCACCGCTGTAGTGGAACTCGTGGCTCTTCACCGGGTCGGTGCGCTCGTCGGTAAGCATGATCGTCAGGCCCCGGTTCAGGAAGGCCATCTCGCGCAGCCGCTGGGCCAGGGTGTCGTAGTTGAACACCGTGACGTCCATGATGGTCGGGTCCGGCTTGAACGTCACCTTCGTGCCGGTCTTGCGTCCCGCCTTGCCGGCCTTAGCCAGCGGCGCCTTGGGGTGCCCATAGGCGTACTCCTGCTGCCAGGTGTAGCCGCCCCGCCAGATCTCCAGTTCCAGGCGCTCCGATAGCGCGTTCACACAACTGACGCCCACGCCGTGCAGGCCGCCGGAAACCTTGTAGCTCTTGGAATCGAACTTGCCGCCCGCGTGCAACTTGGTCATCACCACTTCGGCCGCGGAGATTCCCTCTTCCTCGTGGTGTTCCACAGGAATACCGCGCCCGTTATCCATCACGGTGACGGAGTTGTCGATGTGGATGGTGATCTCGATGCGATCGCAGTAACCCGCCAGGGCTTCATCGACGGAGTTGTCCACAACCTCGTAGACCAGGTGGTGCAGACCGATTACTCCAGTCGAGCCGATGTACATGGCCGGCCGGAGACGCACCGCCTCCAGGCCTTCCAGCACTTTGATGCTACTGGAATCATAGACTTCAGCGGGACTGGTATTCACTTCGTTGGGCATATTTCTCAATTCTGTAGCCGCCCGGGCCGGCCGGCGGTCCGTGCAAGCGACGGTTTTCAAATTCGCATGGGCATGACGACGTACCGGTAGCGGTCCGGCAGGTCGTCGCCGCCAGGCCGGATTTCGGCAGCGCTCTTGGCGTCCTTCAATTGGAACACCACCTTGTCCTGGGGGGTTGCGCGTAGGAAGTCGAGCAGATAGGAGGCATTGAAGCCGATCTCCAGGTCGGGTCCCTGGTATTCCGCTGGGACGCTCTCCTCGCTTTCGCCGCTCTCCACGGCCGACGAGAAGATTTTCAGTTCGCCGGCGGCAAACTGCACCCGGATGGCGCGGGAACGCTCATCGGCAAACTGCGAGACACGCTCGATGGCGGCGCGGATCTCGTCCCGGTTGAGCTCGGCGTTGTGCTGGTTCTCTTTGGGCAGCACCCGCTCGTAATCCGGAAAGTTGCCGGTCAGCTTGCGGGTAATCAGCAGCCGCTCGCCCACATGGAAGAAGAGGTGGTTTTCATCGCTCGCAATCACCACTACCGCGTCCTCGCCGGCTTCATCCACCAGCTTGATGATCTCGGTCATGGCCTTCCTGGGAACCAGGGCGCGGAAGTTCGGCCCGGCTTCGCCTTCGGGCAGGCAGCCTTCGACGAAAGCCAGGCGGTGCCCGTCGGTTGCCACCATGGTCATGGTGGCTCCCTGAAGCAGCAGCAGAGCTCCGTTGAGCGTAAACCGGGACTCCTCGACCGAGATGGCAAAGCCGGTCCGCGAAATCATCGAGGAGAGCAGCTTTGCCGGGAGCTCCGCGATGGTCTCCGGCGGCTGCGGCAACTCGGGAAAGCTCTCTCGCGAAAGCCCCGCGATGCGCATCCGGGAGCGACCGCAGGTCAGACTGGCCCAGTGGTTCTCCAGGAACTTAACGTTGACGTCCGCATCGGGCAGCAGCCGCACGTAATCGAGCAGCTTCCTTGCCGGTATGGTGCCCGCTCCCTCCCGTTTCACTTTCGCAGGGCAGACGCAACGGACGCCCAGTTCCAGATCGGTCGCGGTGAGCACTACCCGGTCGCCGGCGGCCTCCAGCAGCACATTCGAGAGAATGGGGATAGTGGTCTTCTTCTCCACGACACCCTGTGAAAGGCTCAACTCCCGAACCAGATCGGTTTTGCTGACGGTGAATTCCATCGAGCCAGAGCTCCTATTCTCTGTGTGTACTAATCAATACCGAAACAACAGAATTCATTGAGGCCTGTGAAAATGTTGAAACCTACCTAAATTATACTAAATTATACCACTTTCTGCTGCGCATCCTTGCGGAAAAAGATTGTACGGGTGTCTGAAAACGTGCCGCCCGAGCGCTTTTGCACAGCCTTCCTGAGGGCCTCCGGCGAGCGCCTGTGTAAATACCCTCTGCAGTTCATTGCAATGAGTCGATTAGGCTGTGGAGCAACCTGTTCAAATCCGGATCATGGTGGCGGGTTCGCTCGATTTTCTGAACCGAGTGCATGACCGTGGTGTGGTGCTTGCCGCCGAAAGCGCGCCCGATTTCGGGTAGGGAAGCGGAGGTCAGCTCTTTGACCAGGTACATGGCCACCTGCCGGGGGTAGACCACGCTTTTGGCGTTGCTTTTCTCCTTGAGCTGCGGCTGCCGGATCCCGAACCGCTCCGCTACGGCCTTCTGGATGGCGTCGATGGTGACTCTGCGGTCCTGTTGACAGACCATGTGCCGGAGGACCTGCTGGGCCATGGGCAGGCTGATGGGGGCGCCGGTGAGCGAGTGGTAAGCGATCAGCTTCACGAGGCCGCCTTCCAGCTCCCGGATGTTCGACTTGGTCTTCGAGGCCAGGAAGATGCACACGTCCTGCGGCAGTTCCACGTTCTCTATCTCGGCCTTC
The DNA here is from genome assembly GCA_041685075.1 of Bryobacteraceae bacterium. GTDB lineage: Bacteria > Acidobacteriota > Terriglobia > Bryobacterales > Bryobacteraceae > JAMCRM01. Next base: position 6,137 of record JAWLGN010000202.1, on the reverse strand, counting down.
TTCATGAGAATGGCCATCTTGGTTTCCAGGTCCGGCGGTTGTATATCGGCCAGCAGTCCCCACTCGAAGCGGCTGCGGAGGCGCTCGACGATCCCGGGGATCTCCTTGGGGGGCGAGTCGCAAGAAATCACGATCTGCTTCTGATGGTCGTGCAGTTCGTTGAAGGTGTGGAAGAACTCTTCCTGGGTGCGTTCCTTGTTGCCGAGCAACTGGATGTCGTCCACCAGCAGCGCGTCCGCTGAGCGGTAACGCTGGTGAAAGTGCGCCATGCGGTCCAGCCGGAGACAGGTGATCATCTCGTTCATGAACCGCTCGCTCGAGGTGTAGATGATCCGCATGGAGGGATGGTCGTCGATCAGGGCGCGGCCGATGGCGTGCATCAGGTGGGTCTTCCCCATCCCCACACCCCCATAGATGAACAGGGGGTTATAGCTGCGGGAGGGATTGGTGGCCACGGACCGCGCCGCCGCATGGGCTAGCTGGTTGCATGCCCCCACCACGAAGGCGTCGAAGGTGAACTTGGGGTTCAACTGGCTGGCACTGGAATCGGAATCCATGGGATCCGCGGAGTAGGTCTGGGCGGCTCTGCCGCGCAGCACGTAGGCAACGCCGTTGACCCCCAACCGGCAGTCTCGAATGATCGACTGCACCTGGTCCGTGTACTCGGATTCCATCCAGGCCTTGGTCTCCACGTTC
>JAWLGN010000202.1:0-5431 GCA_041685075.1 Bryobacteraceae bacterium | reverse complement strand
GGAACGGCCACCAGCACGGTGTCCCCGTCCATTCCGGCGAAACTGGTGCGGCTCACCCAATTCTGAAAGCTACCGCTGCTCAGCCTGGACTCGAGCTGTTTCTTGATCTGGTCCCAAGGGTTCATGTGTCAACGTCAACGGCGAGCTGACGCACGAGCGCCTGGCCCGCAAAATGCCGGCAGGCCGTCCAAAGCCACGTGGCCGGGTGGGCGCTAACCGGGAACGGCAGGATGGCGCGAGACAGTAGTCTACCACACTGGTTGGAGCCCCGCGCGTACCGCATTCATGGGTCTTTTCTCCTCAGTTTATCAGGCGGTGGCCGGACGCGCGCGGCCCCATCCCGCAAGCGAGGGAGGTCATCATGGCGGCAAGACCCGTTTGACAGGCACGGGCAAGGTATTGGAAAATGGAGTTCACCGTCCGAGCGGGAGTAACTCAGTTGGTAGAGTGCGACCTTGCCAAGGTCGATGTCGCGGGTTCGAATCCCGTCTCCCGCTCCAAAGAATCAGGCCCTCTGCCCCGGATTAGGCTCTATGAGGAAGTACATGATTCTGCCGGTCCTGGCGGCCGGCCTCGCTTTCCCACAGTACAAGCTCGATCCCGCCGGCAACGCTCCCAGTGAGCTCGCCCCGGCCGTTTCCGCGACCCTCAACCAACCAGGCACCAAGATCCTGAATTCCGATGGCAGTCTGTTGTGCGAGGTGTGGATGCGCAAGGAAGTGCCGGCGGGCACGGGCTCGGCCGAGCCCAACGTGGCCTTCCCGTCCATCCCCCACGGAGCGCTTCTGGGCGCCATCCGGTTCACCACCAACGGCTCGGACCGCCGCGGCCAGACACTCAAGCCCGGTGTCTACACCCTGCGGTATAGCCTCTACCCGGTCGACGGCGCGCACCAGGGCGTCGCGCCGCAGCGTGACTTCCTCATCCTGGTCCGCGCGGAAGACGATACGGACCCGGCCGCACTCCCCTCCTACGACGAGCTCATGAATTGGAGCCGAAAGGCCTCCGGAACTCCGCATCCGGCCGTGCTCAGCATCGCCACTCCCCTCGAAGACGCGCCGAACCCCGGATTCGTCAAGGAGGGCGAGCAGGACTGGATGTTCAACACCAAAGTCGGCGCCACCCCGGTGGGCATCATCCTGGTGGGCACCTTCGAAGGCTGAGCTGTTCGAGGAGCGCCTTCCCGCCCAGTTTAATCTTGACTCTTTAGTACAGATTGGGTAATCTAAACCGTACGGAGCAATTCGGGCTTTTGTCCGCCCGGACTGCGTCCGTCGGAGGGAGTCCTTTTGAGCAGCCATACCGAGACCATCGAGCGTTTTGCCAACCAGGAGTACAAGTGGGGGTTCGTCACGGACATCGGCACGGATTCGGTGCCTCCGGGGCTGAACGAAGATGTCATCCGGGTGATCTCAGCCAAGAAGAACGAGCCGGAGTTCATGCTGGAGTGGCGGCTGAAGGCCTACCGCCACTGGCTCACCATGAAGGAACCGGAGTGGGCCAACGTACACTACCCGCCCATCGATTACAGCGCCATCATCTACTACTCGGCTCCGAAGATGAACAAAGACCGTCCCAAGAGCCTGGACGAGGTGGATCCGGAGCTGCTCCGCACCTACGAGAAACTCGGTATTCCGCTGCACGAGAGGGAGTTGCTGGCCGGAGTGGCGGTAGACGCGGTCTTCGATAGCGTTTCGGTAGCCACTACGTTCAAGGAAAAACTGGCCTCCATGGGGATCATCTTCTGTTCCTTCTCCGAGGCGGTCCAGGAGCATCCCGAGCTGGTACAGAAGTACCTGGGGACGGTGGTGCCGTTCTCGGACAACTTCTACGCAGCGCTCAACTCCGCGGTATTCAGCGACGGCTCCTTCTGCTACGTGCCCAAGGGGGTGCGCTGCCCCATGGAGCTGTCCACCTACTTCCGGATCAATGCCCAGAACACGGGGCAGTTCGAGCGCACCCTGATCATCGCCGACGAGGGCGCCTACGTCAGCTACCTGGAGGGCTGCACGGCCCCCATGCGGGACGAAAACCAGCTCCACGCCGCGGTGGTCGAGCTGGTGGCGCACGACAACGCCACCATCAAGTACTCCACCGTACAAAACTGGTATCCCGGCGACAAGGAAGGCCGGGGCGGGATCTACAACTTCGTCACCAAGCGCGGCAAGTGCGCGGGGGCGAACTCCAAGATTAGCTGGACCCAGGTGGAGACCGGTTCCGCAATTACCTGGAAGTACCCGAGCTGCCTGCTCATCGGCGACAACTCCGTCGGGGAGTTCTACTCGGTGGCCCTGACCAACAACCGCCAGCAGGCCGACACCGGGACGAAGATGATCCACATCGGGAAGAACACCACCAGCACCATCGTTTCGAAGGGCATCTCGGCTGGCTACGGGCAGAACACCTACCGTGGCATGGTCAAGATTCTGAAAGGCGCCACGGGCGCCCGGAACTACTCGCAGTGCGACTCCCTGCTGCTGGGGGACAAGTGTGGCGCCCACACCTTCCCGTACCTGGAAGTGAAGAACACCAGCTCCCAGGTGGAGCACGAGGCCTCCACGTCCAAGATCGGGGAGGACCAGATTTTCTACTGCCGGCAAAGGGGCCTCTCCACCGAAGACGCCGTGTCGATGATCGTGCACGGTTTCTGCAAGGAGGTCTTCCGGGAGCTGCCCATGGAGTTCGCGGTGGAGGCGCAGAAGCTGCTGGGAGTGAGTCTGGAGGGGAGCGTCGGTTAAGTCATGCCACTACTCGAAATCAGGAATCTGCACGCGAAGATTGGGGATCGCGAGATTCTGCGCGGTATCGACCTCACGGTGAACGCTGGCGAGGTGCACGCCATCATGGGCCCCAACGGTTCGGGAAAGAGCACGCTGGCGCAGGTGCTTTCCGGCCGCGACCTCTACGAGGTCACCGAGGGCGAAGTGCTCTACGACGGGAAGAACCTGCTGGAGATGGAGCCGGAGGAGCGCGCCCGGGAGGGCATCTTCATGGCCTTCCAGTACCCTGTGGAGATTCCCGGGGTAAGCAATCTCTACTTCCTCAAGGCGGCGCTGAACGCGGTCCGGAAGCACCGCGGCCTGGAGGAGATGGACGCCATGGATTTCCTGAGCTTCGTCAAGCAGCGCATGCAGCTCATGGAGATGGATCAGGAGCTGTTGAACCGCGCGGTGAACGCCGGCTTTTCCGGCGGTGAGAAGAAGCGCAACGAGATCTTCCACATGGCCGTGCTGGAGCCGCGGCTGGCGGTGCTGGACGAAACGGACTCCGGGCTGGATATCGATGCGCTGCGCATCGTGGCTGGCGGGGTGAACGCGCTGCGTTCGCCCGAACGCGCCATGATCGTGGTGACCCACTACCAGCGGCTGCTGAACTACATCGTGCCGGACGTGGTGCACGTGCTCTCGGAGGGCCGCATCGTGAAGTCCGGCGACAAGAACCTGGCGCTCGAACTCGAGGAGAGCGGCTACGCGGCCTTTGAAGAGGAGGAGGCGGAAGCCTTGAAGCGCGCATGACGGCCGCAACCGAGCACGCCGCCCCGTACCTGGCGGCGCTTCCGGTCCCTTCGGGGCAGAGCTGGCTGGACGGCCTGCGGGAGGCCGCCGCCCGGCAGTTCGCCTCGCGCGGATTTCCTCAGACCAGCGAGGAAGAATGGCGCTTCACCAACGTGGCGCCCATCGCCAGGGTGCCGTTCCGGCCCGCGCGCGCCGAGGATGCCCGCCAGGAGGCCGGCGCTCTCGACGCCACGCTCTTTCCCGCCGCGGGCGCCGGCCGCCTGGTGTTTCTGAACGGGCGCTTCGCGCCGGAACTGTCCTCGCTGGTTCCCGGCATTACCGCCGGCAGCCTGGCCGAGGCGATCGGCCGCGAGCCCGACGCCGTGAGCGCCCACCTGGGCCGCCACGCCGATATCGCCGCCAACCCTTTCGTGGCGCTGAACACCGCCTTCATCGAAGACGGCGCCTGGCTGCGGGTAGCGAAGAACGCCGTGCCGGAGCAGCCGGTCTACCTGGTCTTTGTGGGCGGGGGCTCGGATGCCCCCACGGTCTGCCACCCCCGAACGCTGGTGACGGTGGGGCCCAACGCGCAGGTGACCTTGGCCGAGATCTATATCGGCGCCGGCGACGGAGTTGCCTTCACCAACGCGGTCACCGAGATCGTGGTTGCGGAGAACGCGGTGGTGGACCACTACAAGGTGCTGCTCGAGCCGCTCGAGACCTTTCACGTGGCCACCATGCAGGTGTGGCAGGGGCGCAGCTCGAACTTCTCCTCCCACTCCTTCTCGATGGGCGGCGCGCTGGTGCGCAACGACGCCAACAGCACGGTGGAGGAGGGCGGCGAGTGCACGCTCAACGGGCTGTACGTGGCGGGCGGCACCCAGCACATCGACAATCACACCGCCATCGACCACGCCAAACCGCACGGCGCCAGCCACGAACTCTACAAGGGGATTCTGGACGGCAAGGCCTCGGCGGTCTTCAACGGCAAGGTCTACGTGCGCCAGGATGCGCAGAAGATCGACGCCAAGCAGACCAACAAGAACCTGGTGCTGAGCGAAGACGCGGTCATCAACACCAAGCCGGAGCTGCAGATCTGGGCCGACGACGTGCGATGCACGCACGGCGCCACCATCGGGCAGCTCGATGCCGAGGCGATCTTCTATCTGCAATCCCGCGGCATCGCTCGGGAGGATGCCCGTGCCCTGTTGACCCGGGCCTTCGCTCGCGACGTGATTGACCGCGTGAAGCCGGAGCCGCTCCGCCACTTGCTGGAGCGCGCGCTGGCGAGGAGGCTCGAATGAAAGCAGCGGTTGAGACCGGCGGTTTTTTGGATGTGGGGCGGATCCGGGAGGACTTCCCCGTCCTGGCGCGGCAGGTCTACGGGAAACCGCTCGTCTACCTGGATAATGCCGCTACCAGCCAGAAGCCCCGGCAGGTGATCGAGGCGCTCACCCGCTTCTACACCTCCGATTGTTCGAACATCCACCGCGGCGTACACCACCTGAGCCAGGTCTCCACCACCGAATACGAGGAGAGCCGGGAGAAGCTGAAGCGCTTCATCCATGCCGCCGATTCGCGGGAGATCGTCTTCGTGCGCGGCGCCACCGAAGCCATCAACCTGGTGGTCAATACCTTCGGGCGGCAGCGCGTGGGCGAGGGCGACGAGGTAGTGATTTCGGCGCTCGAGCACCACTCCAACATCGTCCCCTGGCAGATGCTCTGCCAGGAGCGGGGCGCGCGGTTGCGCGTCATCCCCATGAACGACGCCGGGGAGCTGCTCCAGGCCGAGTACCGGGCGCTGTTGAACGAGCGCACCCGGATGGTGGCGGTGGCGCATGTTTCAAACGCCCTGGGGACCGTGAACCCGGTGGAGGAGATGATCCGGGAAGCGCACCGGCGCGGCATCCCGGTGCTGGTGGACGGGGCGCAGGCGG
>JAWLGN010000201.1:0-10066 GCA_041685075.1 Bryobacteraceae bacterium | reverse complement strand
AGGCGGGGTCGGCGGTTCCTCTGGAGCCTCGGGCGCGGCGACCGGCGGTTCGACGTGAGCTTCAGGCGCAACTCCCGGTGCGGCGGGAGGCGGCGCCGCCGGTTCAGCCGGGGCCTCAGGCGCGGCGGGCGCGGCAGCCGGCGGTTCGGCGTGAGTTTCAGGCGCGGCTTCGGGGGCGCCAGGGATCGCGACCGGCGGTTCGGCCGGGGCCGGCGGTTCGGCCGGAGCTTCGGGCGCCGCGGGAGGCGGGACCGGCGTTTCGGGGGTGGTGTCGGGCGCGGCCTCGGGTACCGGCGCCGCTACGGGCGGCGGGGGCGCGGGACGGGGCGCCCGTTCCCTCCGCGGCAGCGCGATCGAAACCGCGAAGCCGGCGCGGTAGACCGGGTGCGGCATGCCGTCCGGCGCCACGTCCGGGGCCGCACCGCGCGGCGGTTCCCCGGCTACCACCACGGAGCCTTCGCACACCATGTTCAACTGCTTCTTCAGCGCACCAAAGGCCGCCGGACTGCCCACCCGGCCGCCGCGGGTCACCGTGGCGTAATTGCCCCGGGTCCAGTCCACCGCTTCGTCCGGGGCAGGCGTAAACAGAGAAAGCAGCCAATGGGGCCGCGGCTCGGTAGAGGACTCGGCCTCCGGCTGGCCGGGCAGAATGAGGTCCGGCAGCACCCCTGCACTGAACTCCGGCTCCTCGGAACGGCCCCAACCGCGCGAACGTTCGCCGCCAAAGCCGCTATCGGCCAGCAGCCGCAGCGCGGCGCGTACCGGCGCTCCCCAACGCTCCTGCTGTTCGGCATCGGCAAAAACGGCCACGGCCCACAGCCCGGCGCCGGGGCGGAATTCCAGACATGCCGTGGAGTGGCGCTCGCAGGCGCCGGTGAGGCGGTCCACCGCGGCGCTCCAGCGAGTGTGCGTTCGGAAGGGGCCGGGGCGGCCCGCGGGCAGCAGACACTCGCTCATCCCGTCCACGCTCCACTGGTCCTGCGAGGGCGTCTTCCCCGCCACCAGCGAGGCGATCAGGCTCACCGGAACAAAACGCGCGCTCTTCCAGCGCACCCGCGGGGAAACCGCGCCCGAGGGCGGCCAGAGGGTGCGGGGCGGCACGATGAAATCGATCTCCTCGAGGAACGGAAAGCAGGAACTGAAGCGCACGGCGGGGGCGGGCCCGGCGGCCGTGGCGGCAAGCCACTCCTCCAGCCTCCCCAACGCGGCCATGGCGGAAGTGACCGCGGCGTAGAGCGTATCGCTGTGATAGACGGCGTCAACGCGGTTGCGCGCGCCCGAGTCGGGCCCCGGGCGCCACGGCCCGGCGGGACGCAGCCTGACCACCAGAGCCGGGTTCATGACGCTTCGCTGAGAAAGGCGGTGCCGGCCTCGTTGTAGGCGGCCAGCAGGGCGGCCGTATCGGCAGCCGTGGCGATTTCGCGCTGCGGTGCACCCGCCGAGTAGTAGTCGCGGCCGCGCCAGACCAGCGAGAGATTGGCGAAGGCCACCTGCCCGCTGCCGCGCGAACCGCCGCCGCCGAGGGAGTCGTCTTCCAGCAGCCGCAAGGCCTCGATCACCCGCTGGAACAACGGCGCGTCCTCCTCGCACAGCACGTCCATCACCATGCGGATGTGGAAGCGCGCGCCGGCGGGAACGCGCTCCAGCGTGCGCGGGTTGGCCTGCGAGGTGATGCGGTCGATGGCGTTCTCGCTTTTCACCTCGGTCAGCTCATCGTCCAGGTTCTCGCGCATTTGCGGGGTGATCGACTCGGGATCGAGCCGGGCGTCGTAGACGGCCAGGCGCGCCGGCGTAGCGTTGCTGGAGTCCAGCATCTCGCCGGTGACCCGCTCCATGCGGCCGGGATTGCGGCCGAACAGCAGACAGATATCGTCGTCGGAGCGATCGCTCTGGTGGATGCGGACCTCCTGCCCCTTGCGCTTGGACAGATAGACCAGTTCGGAAGGCACGGCCAGGCCGGAGGCCTGTTCGAGCAGCGCGCGCATCTTGCCGCGGAGCGAGCTGCCGGGGACGTAGGGACGCCCAAAGGCATCCTTCACCACAGGGTTGTCGGAACCGCCGATCTCGAGCGACCCCTTGCCCGCGCCGACGTGCAGGCCGGTCTGGCAGTGCAGCTCCCCTTCGAGAATCAGCTTGCCCAGGAATTTGAGTTCGGTTTGAGGGGTGTGTGCGCTCATCGCTTTACTCGTTGTAGGCCACAATGGCCTCGAAGAGGTCCTTGAAACGCTCGTAGCCGCGCTGGTCGTTCTTGCGGGTCACCTGCAGCAGCAGCTTTTCAAGCTGGTCCAGGCTGCGCAGCCCGGGGCGGGCGATGGTGTAAGCAAGCCGGGCACGCAGCATGACGAACTGGTGCTGGCGCTCGTTCTCGGGCGCGCGGACGGCGCGCCGGACGGCGCTGTAGAGCCGGCGCAACTGGGTCTTGGTGCCGGAATCCATATCGCGCATACGGCTGACGATGCCGTGCGCCTGGTTATCCAGGTAGAGACTGTCGCCGATCAGCTTGTCGAGGTCGATTTCGGGCGGCCCTTCGTACGAGCGGCCGCGGTCGCCGCGGCGGTCGCCGCCCCGGCCTTCGCGCGGCGGCCTGCCTTCCCGGGTTCTCTGCTCCTGCTCTGCCATGTGTTGTTAAACCTCGGATACCAGTCTGGCCCATTCCAGGGCAACCAGGCCGGCGGGCCGCAGCTTGACCTGCGCGGACCGGCGGCCGGCGATGTCGCGGATGAGGTGCGCCCGCAATTTCTGAAAATCGCGATCGCGGGTGCCCGCCAGGACGCGGCTGAAACGGCGCTGGAAGCGCCAGGTGCGCTGCACCTCCTCGCCGTTCGTGCGCTCCCGGTTGTAGAAGCCGCGCAGTTCCAGCAGGAACTGGCGGGATAGCCGCAACTCGCCGACGAGCCGGGTAACCGTGTCCTTCAACTCGGCGGCATCGGCAAGCTGCTTCCACTCCAGAACCCGGCCGAGCACGTAGATGCAGTCCTTATCGGCGGCCTTGGCAAGATCCAGGTTACGCCCGGCCTGCTCGTAGACGGCGCTCAGCGGGTAGTGCATCTCCGGGGAGAGGGCCAGCGCCATGGTGATGGTCTTGCCTTCCGCTCCCGGGAAATCCTTGAGATTTTCTTCGGTGAAACGGTGAAAGACGCGCTGCATCTCGCGGGCGAGCTGAATCAGCGCATCCCAGGCACCGTAGACGGCGAAATCGTCGCCGCCGGAATACAGGATAGAGACCTTGCGCCAGAACTCGGGCATGGAGCACAAGACCTCCAGCTCCCCTGCAAAGAACTGCTTATAAAGGACCGACAGGCGGACGTGTTCTTCGATGGAAGCAACGCGGCGCAGCCGCACCGCGAAGCTGTCCACGTCGCCCCGCAGTACGCCCCACATGGAGCGGCCATGGGCGCGGCGGGCCAGCGATTGCACGGGGGCAATGGCCTTGCCGTCGTCGCTGGGGGCGGCGTGGCGCGCCAGCATGATGCTCTCGGGGGAAAGGTTCGGAGTGACGTTCCAGGTGTGCTTGCCGTCGCCGGGCAGCACCAGGCCGGGTTGATCCGGCGACCAGCTCACGCGCTCGGCCTCGCGCAGGCGCGCCCCCAGTTCCCGCGCGAAGTACTGGTCGTACTCGCCGCAGGATTCGGGGACAAAGGGGGTGAAGGTTGCCGCCGGGTCGGCAACAGGCGTCCCGCGGCGCCGCTCCAGGGCCTCGTTGAGGCGCTTGCGGACCACGCTCCAGTCGCCCAGGTTCTCCGTGGAACTCCAGATCAGCTTGACGTGACCGCCGCTCCTGCGCGCGATATCGGCCGCCGCCGCTTCCAGAAATTCGTTGGCCGCGGGCAGCGACGGACCGGGGAGCACCAGGAGAAACTGGCCGCCGCCGCTCGAACCGAGGAGCATGCGAGCCAGGCCGAGTTCCGCCAGCAGCGCCCGGGGCAGCACTTCGCTGAGCAGGGTGATCCATTGGGAACGGCCCGAGAGAAGTTCCTCGCCGCCCGAGCGCGGCGAGATGCTCTCGCCAGGCTTCGACAGCAGAAACGTTTCGATGCCGAGGATTTTGCCTTGAAGCAGGATCTGTACGGACATCAAGAAAAATCGGACATCAAGAAAAATAAGACCCTTGAGAACCCCCCACTTTACCACAAGGTGTCAAGAAGCGCGCGGACAGTCGCAGGCCGGCCCGCAGCCGCGCGCCGCCACCGGATGGAACAGGAGCGCGCCGCCGCGGCGGTTCTCCGGGGACGCGGCGAGGAAGCACTGGACAGCGGAGGAGAGCAGAAAATCGGCCAGCTCCCGGGCGCCGGCGGCGTGGGCCTCCGGGAAACGCTCGGGGTTGGCCTCCATCACCACGTAGGGCCGGCGCATCTCCGGGTCGCCGCTCACCAGCACCTCCACGCCGTCGCCCCGGAGCTTGCCGAACAGCATCGGGATGTGGCCCACGATGACGTAAGCCCGCCGGCGGGCGGCGAACTCCAGTACCCCGTGGTTGCTTCCCGAAGCGTCCTGGAGCAGCCACGAGCCGGCCGGGGTCACCCCGGCCATGCGCCACAGCTTGTGGGCCATCTCGCGGGAGCCGATGCCGTGAAAATCGATGAACCCGGCCCGCGCCGCGGCAATCCGCCGGAGCGCCTCGGCGCCGCTCGCCACACCGCGGATACCGGCCGGATCCTCCTTCGGCCCGGCAATCACCAGCTCGTTGCGCGCCCAGGGCCGCAGGTTGCGGCCGTAGCCGTCGGCCACCAGGTCGGTGGTGATGTCGCCGGAGTGCATGGTGAGCAGATCCACCTTCCCGGCCCGCATGGCCTCGGCCAGCGCCGGCCGCTGCCCGGTGATCACGGTCCGGACGGTTCGACCGGTGTGGACCTCGAATCGCAGCACGATCTCCTGCCAGAGGCGGGTCATGGTCATGCCGCCGATCACCGCCGCGCGGATCTCGCGGCTCTTGCCGGCGGCTCCCGGCAGGCTCGCGGCGGCTGCGGCGAGCAGGAATTCGCGTCGGTTCATGTGCGTTGCACGGCGGCCCGCCCTAGCGGAACCGCAGCGAGATCTTGCCGTCGTGGGCAGTGTAGATCAGCTCCAGGTCCTTCACCTTCTGCTTGCCGAGGGGGAAGTACAGCAGGCCGGAGAAGGATTTCTCCGTCTTGCCCTCGGGGAGGATCTTCTCGTCCAGAAGCTTCTCGAGCGGCGGCACATCGTCCTTCGTGCCGCGCTCGAAGGTGCCCTTGGATTCGCCGCCGCCCAGGCCGCCGCCGATGGTTCCCTGGTTGCCGCCGATGCGCTGGGGGCGGTCGGTGCTGCCGGGGGCGCCGCCCCAGATGGGCCCGCCGCTCTCCCCCATGATGCCGCCACCGCCACCGCGGCTTGAGTGCGAGATCACCAGCGCGCCGCGCCCGGCCACCTGGCTGGCGGCGAAGGGCGTGGAGCGTTCGCCGTCCTTATCGGTACGCAGCACGAAATCGTCGCGCAGCACCTCGATCTCCCGGCCGAAGCGCGAACGGACCTGGGCTCGCACCACGATGTAGTGCCCGTCGAGGTCCGTTCCGAGCAGCTCCCGGAGGGCTTCCCGGTTGTGGAACAGGGTGGCGGTGAGTTCCACGGTCTCGGTCTCGCCGCGCCCCGCGGGTGGAGGCTTTTGGGCCGCCGCAGGCAACAGGGCCAGCGCCACCGTCAATGCAAGATAGCGAGCCATGGGCCGTCTCCTGTTTCCAGATTATACAGGCCGGCGCGCCGGCGCCGCTGGTACAATTGAAATTCATCCTGGGAGACAGCTTCGTTATGGACGAAAAAGAGCGCACGCGCGCTTTGGACCTGACCCTGAGCCAGATCGAGAAGCAGTTCGGCAAGGGGTCCATCGTGCGGCTGGGGTCGAAGGACGCCGTCGTACCGGTATCGGTGATCCCCACCGGGTCGATTTCGCTCGACGCGGCGCTGGGCGTGGGGGGCTTCCCGCGCGGACGGATCAACGAAATCTACGGACCGGAATCCTCCGGCAAAACCACCATCGCGCTGCAGGCCATTGCGGAGGCCCAGAAGCGCGGCGGCATGGCGGCGTTCATCGACGTGGAGCACGCCCTGGATCCCGTCTACGCCCGCAAGCTCGGGGTGGACGTGGACAACCTGCTGGTCTCCCAGCCGGATTACGGCGAGCAGGCGCTGGAGATCACCGGCGCGCTGATCGGCTCCGGATCGATCGACGTGCTGGTGGTGGACTCGGTGGCGGCGCTGGTGCCCAAGGCGGAGTTGGACGGCGAAATGGGCGACTCCCACATGGGCGTGCAGGCGCGGCTGATGTCCCAGGCGCTGCGCAAGCTCACCGGCATGGTCTCCAAGTCCAAGACCTGCCTGATCTTCATCAACCAGATCCGCGAGAAGATCGGGGTCATGTTCGGCAACCCGGAAACCACCACCGGCGGCCGGGCGCTGAAGTTCTACTCCTCGGTGCGGCTGGACATCCGGCGCATCGCGGCCATCAAGGACGGCGACCGCGTGATCGGCAACCGCACCCGCGTGAAGGTGGTGAAGAACAAGGTGGCCTCGCCGTTCCGCGAAGCCGAGTTCGACCTGATTTACGGCGAGGGCGTCTCCAAGGAAGGCGATCTGCTGGATATGGGGGTGGCGCACAACATCGTCGAGAAGAGCGGCTCCTGGTTCAGCTATAAGAGCGAGCGCATCGGGCAGGGGCGCGAGAACGTGCGCCAGTTCCTGCGCGATAACCAGGACGTCCGGCAGACCATCGAAACCGAACTGCGCAGGCGGCTCGGGCTGGCGGACGATGAGGCGCCTGTGGCAGAGCCGAACGGCAAGGCGGAGACCGCGGCGGCGCGCCCCGCACCGGCGCGGCGCTGAGGACGTTATGGCGCGGCTGTTCGCCGGGACATCGGGCTTCGCCTACCCGAACTGGAAGCCGGAGTTTTACCCCGCCGGCGTCCCGGCGAAGGGCTTTCTGCGCTACTACGCGGGACGGCTGAACGCGGTCGAAATCAACTACACCTTCCGGCGCATGCCGGCGGCCTCGACCCTGGCATCCTGGGTGGAGGCCACGCCCGCGGGTTTCGTCTTCGCGCTCAAGGCGCCCATGCGCATCACCCACATCATGCGGCTGCGCAACGCCGGCGAAGCCACCGAAGTCTTCCTCCGGATGATCGATCCGCTGCGCTCGGCCCGCCGCCTGGGTCCTATCCTTTTTCAGTTGCCGCCGCAGATGCGCTGCGATACGGATCTGCTGGCCGCGTTTCTGGACATCCTGCCGCCCGATCTGCGCTACGCCTTCGAGTTCCGCCACACCTCCTGGCTGACGGACGAGGTCTACCGCCTGCTGGAAGCCAAGGGGGCCGCCCTGTGCGTGGCGGAGTCGGAAAAGCTGGAAGTGCCGGACGTCATCACCGCGGACTGGACGTATTACAGGCTCCGCAAGCCCGATTACACGGCCGAAGACGTGGAGGCCATCGCGGCACGCGCGCGGCGCCTGATGGCGGAAGGGCGCGACGTCTATCTCATGTTCAAGCACGAGGAGACGCCCGCGGGCGCGCTCCATGCCGAGCGCGTGCTGGCGCTGTCGGGCCAGTAAGCCAGCGGGCCGGCAAAGCGCACGTCCCTCACTTCACCGCGATGAGCGAGATCTCCTCCAGCTTGGGCGAGCGGCCGCGCCCGTCCGGCTTGCGCTCCACGGGCGGCTTGGGCGAGATGGTGGTGCGGGTGGGCGGAATCTTGCCGAAGTAGCTGCCGTAGACCGCGTTCATCTTGGCGAACTCGTCCATGTTATCGAGATAGACGTTGGTGGCCACCACGTTGGAAAAATCCAGGCCCGCGTATTCCAGGCCGTCGAGGAGATTGCGCATGGTCTGGCGCACCTGGTTTTCGACATCCGCGGCCCAGATGCCGCCGTTCGGCCCGGGAATGAAGCCCGCCTTGGCGGAGCAGTAGAGCGTATCGCCCGCCCACACGCACGGGCTGGCGGTGAAGCTGGCGGGCATGTTGATGGGGCGCACGGCGCGGCGGCGGGCGAGGTCCGTTACCGCCACGCCGGTGAACTCGATGTGCGCACCGTAGGGCAGCGAAGCTACCTGGATGGTGGCGCGCGCGGGCGTGTTGCCGAACTCGAAACGCTTGGCGTAGGCCCGGTTCATGGCCTGCATGGGCATCGCATCGGTGAGGTAGGGATTCACGAAGACCACGTGGCGGAAGTCCAGGCCGGCGGCGGTTAGCACCGTGCCAAGCTGGTCGAGCGCCAGGTCCACCTGCGCGGCGGGATCTTCGGGCACCCGGCCTGTGGCGGGGTCGCGGCCGTAGACGCCCGAGATAAACAGGCGGCCCGCGGCCAGCACCCCGCCCTTGACAGGCCGCTTGTCGGCCAGGTTCCGCACCGCCACGGCGTTGACTTCAAAGGTGGTGCCCGGCATCCGGTGGACCCCCAGCAAGGCGCGCGCCGGCGGGTTCTTCCCAAAATAGGAGGCGAAGACCGGCTCGAACTCCTCAACCCGGCCGATGTCCTCGAAGTAGGCCTGGATGTAGACCACGTGCTCCATGGTGAGGCCGGCGGCGTCCACCACGGTCTTGACGTTTTCCAGGCACTGGCGCGCCTGCGCGGTAAAGGTGGGGGGCACGGCGCCGTCCGCCGTGCGAACACCCTGGCCGGAGACGTAGAGGAGATCCCCGGTCAGGATGCCGGGGGTGTAGGGTCCCACGGGCTTGACGCCGGGCGGGACGATAGCGGTGCGCTCCGCGGCCGCAGCCACGGTGGCGAGGGCAAGGGCGAGCGTCGCGACAAGGGCTTTCATACTCTGGACAATGTAGCGCAGCCCGGGCTTGCCGTATAGTCGAAGTGATGCCCGATTTGCTCGAGCGCTACCGCGGCGAGTTCCCCGTGCGGGAGCGCCTCATCTACCTGAACCATGCCGGGGTGGCGCCGCTGTGCCGCCGCGCCGCCGAAGCCATGAAGCGCCTGGCCGACGATGCGCTGGAATACGGCAGCCTGCACTACGGCGAGTGGCTGGCGGCCTACGACGGCGTGCGCCGGGCCGCTGCCCGCCTCATCAACGCGCAGCCGGAGGAGATCGCCATCGTCAAGAACACCTCCGAGGGCCTGGCCGCTATCGCCACGGGAATCGACTGGCGCTCCGGCGATAAGGTGGTGGCCTTCGAGGAGGAATTTCCGGCCAACTACTTCCCCTGGAAGCGCCTGGAGGCACGCGGCGTGCGGGTGGAGTGGCTCTCGGTGGAGGATCCGCTGGACCGCATCGACGAAGCCTGCCGCGGCGCACGCCTCCTCTCCATCAGCTTTGTGCAATTTCTGAGCGGGCGGCGCGCGAATCTCGAGGCGGTGGGAGAAATCTGCCGCCGGCGCGGCTGCCTGTTCATCGTCGATGCCATCCAGGGGCTGGGCGCCTTTCCAGTGGACGTCTCGAAGGCCAACATCCACGCGCTGGCCGCGGATGGCCACAAGTGGCTGCTGGGTCCGGAAGGCTGCGGCGTGCTCTACATCCGGCGCGACGTGCAGGACCAAATCGAGCCGGTCGAGTTCGGCTGGACCAACGTGAAGCACTACGCCGATTACGCCTCGCGCGACATGACCCTGCGGCCCGATGCCGGGCGCTACGAGTGCGGCACCCTGAACACCATCGGCTGCTTCGGGCTGCGCGCGGCCATCGAGTTCATCCTGGAGGTGGGGGTGGAGAAGATCGCGCCGGTAGTGACAATGCTGGGCGACCGCATGGCCGAAGGCGCGCGGGCGCGCGGCTACGAACTGCTGGGCGAGCGCACCCCGGCCACCGCCGCGGGTATCGTGAGCATACGGAAACCCGGGGTGGAGAGCGCCATGGTGGTGCGACAGCTCAAGGAGCGGGGCATGCTCGCCGCGCCGCGCACCGGCTGGGTGCGGATCTCGCCGCACTTCTACATCGCCCCGGAGGAGATCGACCAGGTAGTGGCGGCGCTGCCGTAGCCCTACAACTTGTGCGCGATGGCCTTGGCCTGCATGTAGAGCAGCAGGTAATCCGGCCCGCCGGCCTTCGAATTGGTGCCGGACATGTTGAAGCCGCCGAAGGGATGGGCTCCCACCATGGCGCCGGTGCACTTGCGG
>JAWLGN010000200.1:0-10100 GCA_041685075.1 Bryobacteraceae bacterium | reverse complement strand
CCCGCGCTCGACGTGCTGCCCATGCAGGGCATGTCGCCCCACGCCGAAATCCTGGCGCAGCGCGCCGTGGGGTTGTGGCGGCTGGCCGGAGAGCAGGCGCCGGTGATGGTGATGCCGGTGGGGGCGGCGCTGCAACGCATTTCCTCCGGCGACTTCTACCGCCAACTGGCCCTGGGGCTGCGGGTGGGCGACGAAGTGCCGCTCGAAGACGTGGTGGCGCACCTGGAAAGCGTCGGCTACCAGCGCCGCGACCCGGTGGAGATGGTGGGGGAGTATTCGGTCCGGGGCGGCATTCTGGACGTGTTCTCGCCCGAAGCCGCCAAGCCGGTGCGTATCGACCTGTTCGGCGATTTCGTGGACTCCATACGGCGCTTCGATGTGGAGTCCCAGCGCTCGGTCATGAAGGCCGAGGACTGCCTGCTGCTGCCCCTCACCGAGTACCCGCGCTCCCGCGAGGCGCTGGTCGAACTCGCGGAGCTACTACAGGAATCGGGCGTGAGGAGCCGGGATCTGCCCCCCCCGGGTGAACCCTTCCCCGGCTGGGAACTGCTGGTGCCCATGGTACGTCCGCGGGAGGGCTCGGTTTTCGATCTCGTCGACAAGGCCGTGGTGGTCTGGGATGAGCCGGAGAAAACCAGGGGCGCGGCCGAGCGTTTCTGGATCCGGCTGGACCAGATCGAGCGCACCCCGGCCTGCGATCCGGCCCGCGTGTTCTTTACCTGGGAAGAGATCCTGGAAAAACCGGCCGGCGCCCGGGTGGCTCTGGACGAACTGGCTCTGGCCGGGCCGGACGACGATACCCATTTCCACATCTCCACGCGCCCTTCCATGGTCTTCCACGGCAACATGCAGGTGGCGGTTGCGGAGGCCCGTACGCTGGTCGAATCCGGCAACCGGGTGGCCTTTTTCGGCGCATCGGCCGGCGAAGTGGAGCGGGTGGCCGATATTCTGAACGAGTACGGGGTCCCCTATCAGCTTGCCCTGGAGCAGTCCGATGCCTCGCCGGGGTACCTGGAGCGCGCCTACATGGCCGGCGCGGTGGCCAGTATCTACCTGGTGAAAGGGGGCATCCGGCACGGCGCGGTTTTCCCGGATTCTCAGCTTGTAGTATTTGGCTCAGAGGACCTGTTCGACACCCCGGAACTGCTCTCCCGGGGGCCGGCCAAGGCCGCCGCGGCGTTCTCGCCCGACCTCATCGATCTGAAGCCGGGGGACTATGTCGTGCATGCCGAGCACGGCGTGGCGCGTTTTCTGGGCCTGCGGGAGATCGCGCAGGGCGAAACCCGCGGCGACTACATGCTGCTGGAGTACGCCGGCGCCGCCAGGCTGTACGTGCCGCTGGCCCGCATGGACCTGGTCCAGCGCTTCCGCGGCGCCGGCGACGGCCACCCCACGCTGGACCGCATGGGGGGCGCCACCTGGAGCCGCACCAAGGCCCGCGTCAAGGCCAAGATGCGGGATATGGCCGACGAACTCCTCAAGCTCTACGCCCAGCGCAAGCTGGCCGAGGGTTTCGCCTTCTCCCCCGACAGTAACTGGCAGCGTGAGTTCGAAGACGCCTTCGAGTTCACCGAGACCCGCGACCAGTTGACCGCCACCCAGGAGATTAAGCGCGACATGGAAAGCCCGCAGCCCATGGACCGCCTCCTGTGCGGCGACGTGGGCTTCGGCAAAACCGAGGTGGTGATGCGCGCCGCCTTCAAGGCTCTGGGCGACGGCAAGCAGGTGGCGGTGCTGGCCCCCACCACAGTCCTGGCCTTTCAGCACTTCGAGACCTTCAAACGCCGTTTCCAGCCCTTCCCGGTGCGCGTGGAGATGCTCAGCCGTTTCCGCACCCCCAAGGAGATCAAAACCGCGCTCGCCGAGCTTGCCGAAGGCAAGGTGGATATCGTGGTGGGCACCCACAGGGTGCTCTCCCGCGACGTCGAGTTCCGCGAACTCGGGCTGGTGATCGTGGACGAGGAGCAGCGCTTCGGCGTGCGCCATAAAGAACGGCTCAAGCAGCTCAAGCAATCGGTGGACGTGATCACCATGAGCGCCACCCCCATCCCCCGGACACTACATATGTCGCTTTTGGGACTCCGCGACATGTCGGTGATCGAGACCCCGCCCAAAGACCGACTGGCCATCCAGACCGTGGTGGCGCCTTTCCAGCCGGATCTGGTCAAATCCGCCATAGAGTTGGAGATAGGGCGCGGCGGGCAGGTCTATTTCCTGCACAACCGGGTGGACTCCATCTGGGCACGCGCCGCACAGATTCAGGAGCTGGTGCCGCAGGCGCGCATCGGCGTGGGCCACGGGCAGATGGCAGAGGCGGAGCTGGAAAGAACCATGCTCCGGTTCATGCGCAACGAGTTCGACGTGCTGGTTTGTACTACAATTGTCGAAAATGGCCTGGACATCCCCCTGGCTAATACTATAATCGTAGAAAATGCCGACCGGTACGGCCTGAGCGAACTCTACCAGTTGCGCGGGCGCGTGGGGCGTTCCAACCGCAGGGCCTACGCCTACCTGCTGGTGCCTCCCGACACGGAACTGCACGAACTGGCCCGTAAGCGCCTGGCAGCGTTGAAGGAGTTCAGCGACCTGGGCGCCGGTTTCAAGATTGCCGCCCTCGACCTGGAATTGCGCGGGGCGGGAAACCTGCTGGGTGGTGAGCAGCACGGCCACATCAACACCGTGGGTTTCGACATGTACGTCCGGCTGCTGGAGGAGACGGTACGGGAGATCAAGGGCGAGGAGGTATTGCCGGAGATTCATACCACGCTCAACCTGGGGCTGGATATTCGCATTCCGCCCGAGTATATCGGGGATGAGAACCAGCGGCTGCGCGCCTACCGGCAGATCGCCGGTACCGCCGACGAAGCGGCTCGCGAGAAGACCGCCAGGGAGTTGGAAGACCGCTACGGTCCGGTGCCTGAGGCGGTGGAAAACCTTTTGGAATACTCGACCCTGAAGTCGCTGGCCGAGAGGCTGGGGATCGAGGTGGTGGACCGCCGCCACAACGTTCTCAACGTCAAGTTCCACAAGGAAACCCGGGTGGAGCCGGCGCGTCTGCTGGATATGGTGCGGAAGACGCAGGGCGCGCAATTCACGCCCGCCGGCGTATTGATCCTGCCGCTCGACGGAGCCTCCTCCGGGGCGGGCGCCGTGCTACGGTTTCTGCGCGAACGCTTCGAGCAATTGCTGGGATAGCCCGCGGTAAACGGGCATCCGCCGGGATCGCCGTACCAGTTGCTAAAATATGGGGGTATGCACGTGCGGTTGGGTGTGATCGTGTTCATGACGTCGGCGGCGATGTTTGCGGCCGAAGTGAACGTCGTGGAAGAAATCGTCGCCAAAGTGAACGGCGACATTATTACCCGCAGCGAGTTGGACCGCGCCCGGGAGTACGTCGAGCTGGAGTTGCAGCAACAGGGCGTGAAAGGCGCCGAATTCCAGCGCCTGGTGAAGGAGCGCTCCGGCAACGTCCTGCGAGACGAGATCGACCGCCTGCTGCTGGTGCAGCGCGGCCAGGACCTGAACATCAACGTCGATCCGGACGTGACCCGGCGCATCGCCGAGATTCAGGCCCAGAGCAAAATCGCCGATCCCGACAAGTTCCACCAGTGGATTCGCCAGCAGACCGGCATGACCTTCGAGGACTTCCGCGACCAGTTGCGGAACCAGCTTCTCACCAGCCGCGTCATCGGCCAGGAAATTCATTCCCGCATCGCCATTCCGGAGGCCGAGAAGCGCAAGTACTACGAGGAGCACAAGAGCGAGTTCGTCAGGAAAGAGCAGGTTTTTCTGCGGCAGATCCTGATCTCCACCGAAGGCAAGACGCCGGAGCAGGTTGCGGAGGCCGAGAAGAAGGCCAAGGACCTGGCGGCGCGGGCCAAGCGGGGGGAGAAGTTCTACGAACTGGCGCGCGACCACTCCGACGACCCCATCACGGCGCGCGAGGGAGGTCAACTGCCGCCGCTCGACCGCGGCACGCTTCGCCCCGAGATTGCCGAAATCGTCTTCAAAGAGGAGAAGGGGTTCGTTACCGACGCGATCAAGGTGCCCAACGGGTTCCTGATTCTTCGCATCGAAGACCGCTGGGAGGCCGGGCAGGCCAGCTACGAAGAAGTGGAGCAGGAGATCATGGAGCGGCTGGCCGCGCCGAAGGTGCAGCCCCGCATTCGGGAGTTCCTCACCAAGCTGCGCCACGATGCCTTCCTGGAGATCCGGGAGGGCTATGTGGATACCGCGCCGGCGCCCGGCAAGGACACCGCCTGGAAAGACCCGGCGCAGCTCCGGCCCGAGACGGTCACCAAGGAAGAGGTTGCCGCTTCGCGAAGGCGGCGCCTGCTGTGGCTGATTCCGCGCGGCCGTCCCATCGATCTCGAGACGGAGCAGGATGATACAATCGAACCCACGCGGCCCGCAGCGCCCGCGGAGGCGCCCGCACCCCAGCCCTAGCCGCGTGGTGGACGCATGAAATCGCCGTTCGTTAACGAACTCGAGCCCAACCGGGTTGTCACCACCAGTTTTCTCGTCCGTGCCAAGGAGGTCCGGCAGAAGAAGAGCGGCGAGTTGTATCTCTCGCTGCTGCTGGGGGACCGCACCGGCGAAGTCGACGCCAAGATGTGGGACAACGTCGGTGAGGTGGTGGACGCCTTCGAGCGCGACGACTTCGTGAAGGTGAAGGGCATGGTGCAGGTCTACCAGAACCGGCCCCAGGTCACCATTCACAAGATGCGCCGCATGGACGAGAGCGAGGTGGATTTCGCCGACTACTTCCCCTGCTCGCAGCGCGACCCGGAGGAGATGTGGGCGGAGTTGCGGGGCCTCGTCGAGGGTATGGAAAACCCGCACCTCAAGGCGCTGCTCCATGCCCTGCTGGACGACCCGGAGATTGCCGCGCGCTTCCGTCGCGCGCCCGCGGCCAAACAGATCCATCACGCCTACTTGGGCGGGCTCATCGAGCACGTGCTCTCGCTCTGCCGGCTGGCGCGCATGCTCGCGGAGCACTATCGCGGCGTGGATCTCGACCTGCTGCTGACCGGTACCGTGCTGCACGACATCGGGAAGATCTGGGAGTTGAACTACGAGCGCGGCTTCAGCTACAGCGATGAGGGCCAGTTGCTGGGCCACATCACCATTGCGCTGCGCATGGTGGGGGAGAAACTGCAGGGCCTGCCCGACTTCCCGCCGCGCCTCCGGTTTCTGGTGGAGCACATGATCCTGAGCCACCACGGGCACCTGGAGTTCGGCTCGCCCAAGCTGCCGCTGTTTCCCGAGGCCCTGCTGCTGCACTACATCGACGACCTGGATTCCAAGATGGAGTGCATGCGGGCGCTGATCGAAAAAGACCGCCAGGTGGAGGGCGTCTTCACGGGCTGGTGCGCGCCGCTCGAGCGGACGGTGCTGAAGAAATCGAAGTACCTGGGGGAGCCGCAGGCCGAGGAGCCGGCGCCGGCGCCTGTACAGCATTCCCTGTTCGCCGCCGCGCCGCGGGGCGGCTCGATCTTCGGGGAGAAACTCGCGCAGGCCCTGCGGCCCGCCGGGAAGCCAGGCGACCAGTAGACGATGCGCAAAACCGGTTTGGCCCGCGACATTCCACCGCCGCTGGAACTGTTGTGCCTGAAGGCGCTCTGGGCGCTTCAGGAGGGAAACGTCAAAGACGTGCAGCGGGTGATCTCGGAGAACCGCAGCCTGGCATATACCACGGTGATGACGCTGCTCGAGCGGCTGGTGCGCAAGGGCATCGTCACGCGGCGAAAGGCCGGGCGTGCATTTCTGTACTCCCCGCTGGTGGGCCGCGACGCGTTGCGCCGCCTGGCCCTGCAGCAATTCCTCGACCTCTACTTCGACGGCTCCGAAGACGCCCTGCTCGAATTCCTCGAGGGGAACCGGCGCGCCGCGGCGGCCGCGGCAGCCGGCGGCCCGGGAGAGCGCCAGGAAGCTCCGCTGGATGCCGTGCTGCTGTAGCACCCCGCGCCGGCGCGCGGCTGTTGTAAGCTAAAAGCAATGCGTCTTCTCGTCGTCGAGGACGAAAAGCGGATTGCCGATTTTCTCTGCAGGGGGCTTCAGGGGGCGGGCTATGCTGTCGATGCCGCCGGTAACGGCGCCACCGCCCTGGAGTTGATCCAGGCCGCCGACTACGACCTGGTGATCCTGGACCTCATGCTGCCGGACATGGACGGCCTGCGGGTGCTGGAAAAGATACGCAATCGCAAGGCCGGCCCGCCGGTGCTCATTCTCAGCGCGCGCAGCGGCGTGGACGACCGTGTCACGGGGCTGGAACAGGGCGCCGACGACTACCTGGTGAAACCCTTCGCCTTCGTGGAACTGCTGGCGCGCGTGCGCGCGCTGCTGCGGCGCGGGCAGCCGGCGCCGGAGAAGCTCCAGGTGGGAGATCTCACCCTGGACTGCATCCGCCGCAAGGTGAATCGCGCCGGAGAACCCATTGATCTGGCTCCCAAGGAGTTCGGCATTCTCGAGTACATGATGCGCAACAAGGGCCGCCCGCTCAGCCGCACCATGATCGTGGAGCACGTCTGGGACATGGATTACGACGGCCTGACCAACATCGTGGACGTCTACATCCGGCACTTGCGCAGCAAGATCGACGATCGCTTCCCGGTAAAGCTCATCCAGACCGTGCGCGGGATCGGGTACATGATCGACGCGCCGGAACGCCCCCCGGAAGTACCCGCCGCCGAAGCGCAAACCGAACAGCAGGTATGATATGCGCTTCAGGAGCGCACGCCGCTTTTCGCGCGGCCTCCGGTTCCGCCTGACCGCCAGCTACGCGGTTTTCTTCGCGGTGGTGCTGATCGCGGTAGCGGTGCTGTCCAAGGGACGGCTGGAATCCAGCCTGGACGACCAGACACGCCTCACCGTGGAGCAGCAGTGGGCCGCCATGAAGGGCTACTTGCGGATCCAGGGGGACCGGCAGCCGCGCTGGTTTTTCGACCGCAACGACCCGGACGAGAGCTACATCGTCGAGCAGATCCGCCGCGTCTACATGCTGGCGAGCGCGGATGGCGCGCCGTTGCAGTGGTCCACGGTCTACCGCGAGGATTTGGGATTTGATTCCCCCGCCGATATCCGCCGGGTCCTGGCATCCGGGCGGCCCTCCTGGGCGCTCCGGCAGGACCGGCGCAAGCAGCCCTACCTGATCCGCGCCGGGCTGGTCTACGACGAGGAACACCGCCGGCCCTACTACGTGGCCATCGGGAGGTCGCTGGCGCCCAACCGGGCCATCGTGCGGGGCTATACCTGGATCTTTGCCGGCATCATCCCGCTGGGCATCTTCTGCGGCAGTCTGATGGGCTGGGTGGCGGCCGGGCGCGCGCTGGCCCCGGTGAAGGAGGTGGCGCGCGCGGCGCAGCGCATCTCCGGATCCAACCTCAGCCTGCGCATCCCCAGCCGCGAAGCGGGCGACGAACTGGACTACCTGATCGAAACCTTCAACCGCATGATCGAGCGGCTGGAGCGCAACTTCCAGCAGATCCGGCAGTTCTCCACCGACGTTTCGCACGAGCTGCGCACCCCCATCACGGCCATCCGGGGGCAGTTGGAGGTGGCGCTATTCAACGCGCAGAACACGGAGCAGTACCGCGAGGCCGCCCTCAACGCGCTCCAGGATACCGAACGGCTGTCCCAGATCGTGCGCGCCCTGCTGCTGCTTTCGCGCGCCGAATCCGGCCAACTGGCTTTGCAGCGCGCGCGGTTGGACGTGGCGGCGGTGGTGCGGGACGTGGTGGAGCAGTTCGGCATTCCCGCCGAGGCGGCCGGCGTCAGGCTTTCCACGTCGCTGCCATCCCATTGCGAGGTTACGGCCGACCGCGTCCAGATTGAGCGCATGGTGGCCAACCTGCTTTCCAACGCCGTCAAATATACGCCCTCGGGAGGCGAAGTGCGGGTGAGCCTGCGGCGCATGCCGCCGTGGATCGAACTGGCCGTGGAAGACACCGGCTGCGGCATTCCGCCCCAGCATCTGCCCCACATCTTCGAACGCTTCCACCGGGTGCCGGAGAGTGCCTCGCAGCCCAACCGTGAAAAAGGGCTGGGGCTGGGATTGAGCTTCGTTTCCTGGATAGCCAAGGCCCACGGCGGCAGCGTGCAGGTGGCCAGCGTGCCGGGCCGCGGCAGCCGGTTTTCGGTGCTGCTGCCGGCGCCGGCCGCGCTGTCCCAGACAGCGGCGGCGCAGCCTGCCGCCAAACGATGAAGAAACTTTAACGCCATCTCAAGCGGGATTTCATCCGGGGCGAATAAGCTGGAAGCGTGGGGTCGCGCCGCTCCCTATTGATCGCCCTACTCCTATGCGCGCGCCTGGCGGCGCAGGAGACGGCCGCGGCCCGCGCTTCCCGCGAGGATTACTTCTCCGGCCTCATCACCGCCACCTCGAATGCGGGCATCGCGGTGACCCGGTCGGTTCTGGGGAACCGGCTGTGCACCCGGGCCTTCATCATTACGCAGGAAACCCGCATGGAGGGGAAGCCCAAAATCAACGCCAAGGTGACGGTGCGGTTCGTGGCGGAGGAGAAATGGGACCGCGCGGTCCACATCATCGTGCGCCCGGCCGCGCCGCGCGCGAAACGATAGGCGTCACGTCCCGGCCCCTTCGGGCATCCCAGTGTGTGGAGGCCGGATGTACCGCCACATACTCGCACCCGTGGATTTCAGCCCGCTGTCGGGTCTCGGGCTGAAGTGGGCCGGCGCCCTGGCCCGCTGTGGCGGGGCGCGCCTGACCGTGCTGTACGCCAACCCCTTCACGCCGCCGCCCTATTTCACTCCCGGGCGCATCGAGCAGATGCGCGCCGTGCACCGCGAGGAGATGCGGGAAGCGGAGGCGCAACTGCGGCGGTTCACCGCCTCGGTACTGGGCGGGCTGGAGCCATGGATGGGCATTCAGGTGGCCCGCGCGCTGCCGGTGGATGCCATTCTGGCCGCCGCGGACGCCGGCGGCGCGGACCTGATCGCCATGGGGACGCACGGGCGCACGGGCATCAACCGGGTCATGCTGGGCTCGGTGGCGGAGCGGGTGCTGCGGCAAAGCCGCGTCCCGGTGCTCACGGTGCGGGGAGAGGCAGGGCGCGCTCCCCGGGTGCGCACCATCCTGTGCCCGGTGAACGGCTCGGCGGCTGCGGAAGAAGCGCTGCGGGTGGCGCGGCGCGTGGCCGCCTGCACCGGCGCCGGCGTCACCTCCGTGTACGTGAAGGAAGCCGGCGGGCCGCCGCCGCCCGACGGCGTGCTGGTGTTGAGGGAAGGGGAGGCGGCCATGGAGATTGTGGCCGCTGCCGGCGAGATGCGCTGCGACCTGCTGGTCATCGGCGCGCGCCGCCGCCGCTTTTACGACGCCACCGTCATCGGAACCACCACGGCGCGGGTGGTCCGGCATGCCCCCTGCCCGGTGCTCACTTTAGTGGCCGCCGAAGCGGGGGAGAACTGGAGAGCCATGGGAGCATGAAGATGCTGTTTGAACTGCCTTCGGGAAAGCCGATCGAAGAGATCGACCGCGCGCTGCGCGAAGCCGCCGCGCGCCATCAGTTCGGAGTGCTGACCGTACACAACCTGCACGAAACCATGCGCAACAAGGGCGTGGAATACGGCGGGGAGTGCCTGGTCTTCGAGGTATGCAGCCCGCTGCACGCCAAGCGGGCCTTGGAAGCCAACCCGGCGGTCTCGACGGCGCTGCCCTGCCGCATCTCGGTCTACCGGGATGGGGAGGGCTACCGTCTGGCCACCATCCTGCCGAGCGCCATGATGCAGATGTTCGGCACGCCGGCGCTCGACCCCGTTGCCGCCGAGGTCGAGCGCGACATGCGGGCCATTATGCAGGAAGCGGCGTGACGGTCGGCTTGGCGGCGCGGATGAAGGCGCTCATGAACTTGCCGGCCACGTGCTCGAAGGCGTCCGGTCCGAGGCCGGTGTCTGCCAGCAGGCGGCGGGCGTCCTCGAGCGTGTAGATGCGGGTGGGCTCGACCTCGATGGCGGTGAAGCCCGCCGCCGCCAGCCTGGCCCGGTACTCGCCTTCTTCCAGCGCCCCGGCCACGCAGCCCGCCCACAGCTCGACGCTGCGGCGGATTCCGTCCGGCACCTCGCCCCGCACCACGACGTCGGAG
>JAWLGN010000199.1:0-10104 GCA_041685075.1 Bryobacteraceae bacterium | reverse complement strand
AAATGCCGGCCGCGCGGCCGGAGACCACCGTCGCGATCGTCGTTGGCCCCAGCACTCACCCGCCCGGCACGCACGAGGTGAAAGCCGGAGGGCGCCTCTTGGCCTGGGCGCTGGAGAACATGAAGAACGTCTCCGGTGTGCGGGCGCGGGTATTCTTTGAGGAATGGCCCAGGGATCGCACCGTCCTCGATGACGTCGACGCGGTGGTCTTCATCGGCGACCTTTTCCCGCCCCACCGCATGGAGGACAGCGCCACGATTCTCGAGGATCTGGCCGCCATGATGCGGCGCGGCGCCGGGATCGTCTGCCTCCACCACGCCAACGGCGTGCCGGCGGAAAACGCCCCGCCCGACGGCGCGCACCCGCTGCTCGAGTGGATGGGCGGCTACTTCGCGCCCCGCAACCGGCATCACCGCTCCGTGGCCAGGGTCTTTGATTCGGTCACCGTGAGTCCCGCCGGGCCCTCGCATCCGGTCTCGGCCGGCTGGCGGACCTTCACGGTGGCCGACGAGCCGTACTACAACAACTACTTCGGGCCGGACGGCAACCGTCCCGCACCGAATGTCACGATCCTGGCCACCGCTCAGGTACCGCCCGAGGATCCCAAGACCGAGGCCGTGGCTTGGGGCGTCGAGCGCAAGGACGGCGGCCGGGGTTTCGGCGTCGTCATGCCGCACTTCTACAAAAACTGGGCCGACGAGAACCTGCGCCGGCTCATCCTGAACGGAGTGGTCTGGGCAGCGGGGCGCGAAGTCCCCGCCACGGGCGTTGAAACGCCGCCGCCCGACCTCCATGCTTTCGGCGCGGCCGGCATCGAGCCCCGGCCGCGGCGCACGGAGACGAAGAAATGAACCAGCAGCACGACTCATCCCGCCGCCGGGAGTTCCTCGGCGCCGCCGGCGCCGCCGTCACCACATCGCTCTTCACCGGCCGCGTGAAGGGCGCCAACGACCGCATCGCCGTGGCGCACATTGGTCTCGGCAGCATCGGGATGTCAAGCTTCCGCGCTACCCTCAGCCGGCCCGATGTCGCGGTCACCGCCGTCTGCGACCTCTATCAGCCGTTTCTCGACAAAGCCGCCGCAGCGACCAACAACCAGGTCCGAACCGTCCGGGACTTTCGCGAGATCCTGGCCGATAAGTCCATCGACGCCGTCTCCGTCAACACGCCGAACCACTGGCATGCCTACATGACCGTCGAAGCCTGCAAGGCAGGGAAGGACGTCTATGTCGAGAAACCGCTCAGCTACACCGTAGAGGAAGGCGCCCTCATGGTGAAGGCCGCGCGCAAGTACAACCGCGTGGTCCAGGCCGGAACCTGGCAGCGTTCCGCGCCGCACTTCCAGAAGGTCTGCGAGATCGTGCGCAGCGGCCAGCTAGGTAAAGTTGAGTTCGTCCGCACCTGGAACTACATCAACAACCCGCCCGAGGGCTTCGGCATAGATCCCGGCGGCCCACCGCCCTCCGGCTTCGACTGGGACATGTGGCTCGGCCCCGCCCCAAAGCGCCCCTATACGCGCAACCGCGTCGGACGGCCCGGGGGCATCAATGCTCCCTGCTTCCACTGGTATTGGGACTACGGCGGGGGGCAGGTGACCAACTGGGGACCCCACTGGCTCGACATCGTCCAGATGGCCTTTGGCGAGGTCATGCCGCGCTCGGTCACCGCCCTCGGCGCCAGGTGCCACTTCACCGATGACCGCGAGGTGCCCGATACCCTGCAGGTCACCCTCAACTATCCCGGCTTCGTCGCCACTTACGAGAACCGCAACGGCAACGGGAACTCCCACTTCGGCGAGAACGGCATCGTTTTCTATGGCACCGAGGCCACCCTGTTTGTGGACCGGCGGGGCTACCGCATCATCCCCGAACGCCGCGGCGCGGCCGAAACCGTGGTGAAGGCCGATGCCTGGGTGCTGGGCAAACACTGGGACAACTTCCTCGAGTGCGTCCGCACGCGCGGCAAGCCCGTTGCCGACGTGGAGCTGTGCAACCGCACCACCACCTCCTGCCTGCTCGGCATCGTCGCCCTGCGCAGCGGCGTGCGCGTCGATTGGGACGAGGAGAACTGGACCGTGAAGCAACCCGAGGCACGCCGCTACCTTTCCCGCGAGAACCGCGCCCCGTGGAAGGTCACGGTGTAGGATGGTCCTCATGAAGCTCCTCTGGATTTGCCTCTTCAGCCTCACGGGGGTCGCCGCAGCGGCGCCCATTGTGGTTCACGCTCATCGCGGCGCCATGGTGAGTTACCCGGAGAACACCATCGCCGCCTTCAAAGAAGGCATCCGCGCCGGCGCGGACTACATCGAACTGGACGTGCTGGCCACCCGCGACAACGCGCTCGTGGTGGCGCACGACCCGGTCATCAACCTGAAGATCTGCCAGGGTCCCGGCAGCAGCCGCCCCATCCGCGCGATGACGCTCGCCGAAGTGCGGCAGTACGACTGCGGCTCCCTGACACTACCCGCCTTTCCGCGCCAGAAGCCGGTGCCCGGCGCCCGCATTCCCACGCTCGACGAAGTGCTGGCGCTGGCCGGCAATTCCAAGGTGAAGTTCAACATCGAAATCAAGAGCACCGAGCAGTGGAAGGATTACGCGCCGGAGCCTGAGGAGTTCGCCCGGATGGTCGTTGCGGCCATCCGGAAACACCAGCTCGAAGAACGCGTGCTGGTGCAATCCTTCGACTTCCGGGTGGTGAAGGCCGTGCGGGCGGCCGCGCCCGACCTCACCGTGGCGGCGCTCTACGGCAGCGGCGACCGCAGCTTCGTCGAGATCGCGCGGGAAACCGGCGTGGGGATGGTGAACCCCAACTACCGCCTGGTCACCCGGGAGAAGATTGCCGAAGCACACCACGCAGGCATCCAGGTGATGGCCTGGACACCCGATACGCCCGCCGAGTGGGACCGCCTGATCGAGGCCGGCGTGGACGGCATCATCACCAACGACCCTGCCGGGCTGATCGCCCACCTGAAAAAACGCGGGCTGCGCCCGTAAAGGAGACACCACGGCATGACCATGACACGACGCTCTCTGCTGGCCCTTGCGGGCGGTGCGCTGTTCGCCCAGGGCGCGCGGCCCGTCCGCATAGGGATCGTGGGAACCGGCCGCCGCGGCACGTCGCTGCTGCGCAATCTGCTGGATGTCCCCGGGGTGGAGCTGCCCGCCCTCTGCGATATCAACGAAGCTAACCTGGAGCGCGCGCAAGGGCTGGTGGAGAAGGCCGGGCGCCCCAGGCCGACCGGCTATGCGCGCGGCGTCACCGATTACGAGCGCCTGGCCGGCCGCGAGGACCTCGACGCCGTCCTTACCGCCACCCCCTGGGAGCTGCACGCGCGCGTTTGCGTCGCCGCCATGAAAGCCGGCAAGTACGCCGCCACGGAGGTGCCCGCCGCCATCACCATCGAGGAGTGCTGGGAGCTGGTGGAGACCTCCGAGAAGACCGGCATCCCCTGCATGCTGCTCGAGAACGTCTGCTACTACCGCAACGTGCTGATGGTTTTGAATATGATCCGGCAGGGCGCGTTCGGCGAGATCGTCCACTGCGAAGGCGGCTACCAGCACCACATCCGCAAGATCCGGCCCGACGGCGAACTCACCTGGCGCGGCGTGCACTCGCTGAAGCGCAACGCCAACCTCTATCCCACGCACCCGCTGGGACCCATCGCCTGGTGGACCAACATCAACCGCGGCGACCGCTTCACGCGCCTGGTTTCGATGAGCAGCAAGTCCCGGGGGATCAACGCGCAGGTCGTCGCGCGCGCGGGCGCGGATCATCCCAATGCCAAGCGCCGCTATGCGCTGGGCGACGTGAACACCTCGCTGCTCGAAACCGAGAACGGCGTCACCGTCACCCTGATTCACGACACCCAATCGCCGCGCCCTTACGATCTGGGCTTCAAGTGCCAGGGCACCCGGGGCATCTATTCCGGCACCCTGGAGAAGATCTTCATCGAGGATCGTGCGGGCAAACGCGAGGAGTGGGAAGAGATGGAGCCGTACTACGAGCGCTACGAGCACCCCGTGTGGAAGAAGCACGGCGCCACCGCCCGGAACTACGGCCACAACGGTGGCGACTATTTGGAACTGCTGCACTTTGTCGCCGCCGTGCGAAACCGGACCCAGACCCCCATCGATGTCTATGACTCGGTGACCTGGAGCGCGGTGACGCCGTTGAGCGAGCAGTCTGTGGCCGCCGGCAGCGCGCCGGTCGAATTTCCGGACTTCACCCGGGGCAAGTGGAAGACTGCACGGCCCGTCGAGATCGATTTGTAACTTCCGTTGTGGCCTGGGCTACGGCGGCGGCGGCCGGCCGCCGTGCGCGTCCGGACGCCGGCGGCATAGGCTGAATCGATGGCCGGCTGGCGCATCGCTGTTGCCATCGCTCTCGTCGCGGCAATCGGGATTGCCGCATGGACGTACCGGGACCGCATCGCCATCCGCCTGGCGCCGGCCAAGGAGGCGGCGCGCACGCGAAGCCAGGCGGCGCTCGAAGCCGACAAGCTCTTCTGGGAGACGCTGCACGGCGGCGCTTACGATCAGATCCCGCACGCGCTCGATGTCCTGACCGCAGCCTACCTGGAGACGCCGGGCGACGCCGTGACCGCCGCGCACATCGCCTGGCTCCATAACTGGCGGGCGGCGGAAAGCGCGCGCCTCTCCACCGTCTCCGCCACCATCACGGACCACACACTGCTGGCCCGGAGGTACTTCGAAGAGGCCCACAGGCTCGACCCGTCCGATGCGCGCGTGCTGGGCTTTCTCGCCGGACATGTAGTGGCGGAAGGCACGCTGCACAACGACGAGCGCCTCGTACGGCGCGGCTACTACATGCTCCTCGATGCCATCGAGGAGTGGCCCGAGTTCAACCTCTTCACCGCGGGCTACGTGATGAGCCGGCTGCCGGCGGACTCGCCGCGCTTTCAGGAAGGGCTGGAATGGGAATGGCGCACCCTGGATGTGTGCGCCGGAGAGCGTTTCGACCGCCAGAACCCGGACTACAGCAAATACAGGCACCTCGAAACGCACGAGGGGCCGAAGCGCGCCTGCTGGAATTCCTGGATCGCGCCGCACAACCTGGAGGGCTTTTTCCTGAACCTGGGCGACATGCTCGTGAAATCGGGCGACTGGCAGACGGCGCAGAAAATCTACGCCAACGCGAAGTCTTCCGGCGATTACGATACCTGGAGCTATGCGCCCGTGCTGGAGGCGCGCATGGCACAGGCGCGGGAGAACGTCGCGGCGTTCAACGGAGCGCCGGGAGCCCCCGCTCGGCCCATCATGATCCACTCCGAGTTCGCCTGCACCGCCTGCCACGAGCGGTAGGCCGCTTGTTCAGCGCGCTGCCGCGACCGGCCGGATCTCGATGTCCCCGAAGCTCACGTCCACGTGATGCGCCAGAAGCGCCACGCCGCCCCGGCGCAGCGCGTCGGCGCTGGTCTGGGTCCGCTGCCAGCTCCACTCCCTGGGATCCGGCGCCTCCGCGGGCCAGATCTTGAAGCTGTAGCGCGTTACCCCGTAGCCTTGCGGGCTGTCCGGAAGCGTCTCGCAGCGGTAGACCAGCGCGTAAGGATACTCGAGGCGCACAGGGTAGGGGCCCAGGTTGGTGGCGCCGTCACCCACCCCAGGGTAGAACTGCTGGTTGGGCGGCTGGTCGGCGCCGCCCTTGTTCCAGCGCAGCCAGCCTATGGAGCCGAAGGGCTGGTAGCCCCACTTGGGCTGGCCGGAAGCGAAGTGCCGCGGGCCGCCCGTCACGTGCCCGGCGAAGCGCAGAATGATGCCCACGCCGTTGCCCCCGCTGATGGGCGATGTCTCCGGTGCCACCTGGTGGAGGACGATGGATGTGCGCACTTCGTAGTCCTGCCAGCTCCGCTCGCCGATGAGGAAAACGCGGTCGTAGCCTGTCTGGAGCGTTCGCAGGCCATACTCATCCAAGCCCCACTTGCCGTCCACGTACTGCCCGGCGTCCTGGGGATCCCGCACTTCTTTCCAGCGGATTGTGACGGGGAGCGGCCGGGAGCCGGAGCGCTTCACCACCGTGACGGTTCGGGTGAGCGTCTGGCCATCTTTGAAGCGTGCCGTGATGGTGATGCGGTTCGGACCGGGCTGGAGCGCGGCGATGGGGATATCGGCGTTGAAGTCGCCGTCGTCCACCAACCGCCGGAACGCGCGGAAGCTGAGGGGCGTCTCCGAGCGTTTTTCCAGGCGCCAGGTCAGGGTGTCGAGTTCCCGCCAGGGACGCACCCGTCCCATCAGGTTGAAGTCGTCCTGGGTGTCGCCGAGGTGCCCGACCTTCTGCACCTCGCCGTGCCAAATTTCTATCTCGCGCGCGGGCGGCGCGGAAGTGGAGTTCGCGCAGAGAAGCAGCCCTACGATGGCGGCGGCGAACAGGTGTGGTCGCATGTCTCTCTCTATTAAACGCGCCCGCCGGCCCGTGCGGGAAGCGAGCCGCGCTCCAGCGGTCAAAACGTGAACCGGGCAGCCAGTTGGAACTGCCGCGGCGTGCTGTAGGCCGAGGTGATACGGCCGAACGTGGAGGTATCGCGCGAATTGTAGCCCGCGTTCACGCGCCCGAGGTGCACGGAGTTGGTCAGGTTGAAGGCTTCCACCCGCAGTTGCAGCGCGGTGGATTCGGTGAACGGGAAGGTTTTAGCGAGCGAGAGGTCGAGGTTGAAGGCGCCGTCGTTGCGCGCCCTCAGGGTACGGGGCGCGTTGCCGGGGACAAACGGGCTGGTGGGCGCAGCGAAGCAGGCTGGCGAAATCCACTGTTCCGCGCGCCCGGGCTTGTTGTCGGCCGGGTCGCAGACGAGGTTGGGGCGCTGGGAGAAGAAGGTGCTGCGGTTGGGCCAGTTGCCGCCGCTGACGATAATGGGAACCCCCGTGCCCCAGGCGAAGATCGAGTTCACCCGCCAGTTGGCCAGCAGCGCCTTCACCACCGCGTGCGAGGGCGCCAGCGCGCGGCCGGTACCCACCGGAAGGTCGTAGTTTACCGCCCAGGAGAGCCAGCGGCTGACGTCCTGCGGATCGACGGCGCGTTCGAGATACCGGTTCTTCCAGTTCTGCTGGCCTCCGTGCTGGCCTATGTAGCCGTAGCGGCCGTTGCCGGTTCCAATCACCTTGCCGCCCGTGAAGGAGACCAGGGTGGAAAAGTGCGCCGAGAGGCGCTTCTCGGCCTTGAACTGGAAGGAGTGATAGATGGAGTTCTCCACCCCCATGGAGCGCACCGTCACGCCGGCGGGCGCCGACCCGGTGGCAAACTGCGGGTAGTCCACCAAGGTCTGCCAGCGCGGCACGGTGGCGCGGCCGTAGAGGCTGGCGGTGGGGTCCGCGATGGCATCCAGAAACGGATTGGGCACCTGCTGGTTGAGGCTGGCGCCGTGCTGGGCGAGTTGATCGTAGGAGAGATTGTTCAAATCCACATCGCCGATCTGATGCAGCCCTCGGCTGCCCACCCATGCCGCCGAAAGCAGAAAACCCGCGCCGATCTCGCGCTGCACCCCGATGTTCCAGTTGTAGGCCTTGGGAACGGGCTGGTCGCGGAACATGGTGGTGAGCGAAGATCCCAGGTTGGTGGCCAGGCCGAGGGCGCCCTGCGAGGGCAGCAGCACGCCGTTGGGGAACGGGTTGCCCAGCGGATGGAGCAGGATGGAGTTGCCGAACTGGTCGTACTCGGTGGCAGCCCAGCGGGTTCGGGAGGAGAACGAATCGGCATTGTCGCCCGCCGTGCCCACGCCATAGGCCGTAGGGCCGAAGAACATCCCGAAACCGCCGTGCAGTACGGTGCGCTCGCCCAGCCGGTAGGCCAACCCCACGCGGGGACCGAAGTTCTTCCACTGGATGGCGAAGGGCGACTTGCCGCCCTGGGCGAATCGCAGCCCGCCGCGCATCTCGACGCCGTTGACGGTATGGACCGCGTCGGGATCGAACCAGGTCATTCGGTCGTAGCGCTCCGTGCGACCGCCGAAAATCTCCATGCGCAGCCCAAGGTCCACCGTCAGGTTGCGGGTGGCACGGATGTTGTCGTGCACGTAGAGACCGTAATACGGGCTGGCCTGGGCTACATACGGATCGATAGTGAAGCTGCTCACCGAGGTATTGATGGAGCCCATACCCAGCAGGTAGGAGGCGAAGCCGTAGCCATCGCCCGCCAGCGTGGTGGAGGCCGTGGCGGTGCCGTCGAAGTGGTACTGCCCGCTCGGCGCCACCGGCTGCCCCATGTTGATGAAGTTCTTGCGGTACTCGAAACCGGCCTTCAGGTTGTGCCGCCCGGCGTGCTTTTCCACCGCTACGCTGGTGTTGTGGTTGTAGCTGATGAACTGGAAGCCGATGGTGGGAACGCGGGAGCCGAAGCCGTTCATACCCGCGATGTGCATGCGCGGCATGGAGCGGATCACCTGCTGCGACTGCAGCGAGGCAGGGAAGCCCGCCGCCACGATATCGAAGTTGGCGGCGTCCTTCTCAGCGGCGATCAGCAGTTCGGCGTGGCGTGCGAAGGACTGGCGCACCTGGAACAGGGTGTTGGGACTGAGGGTGAAGTTGTAGCCTATCACCGCGCCGGCGGCGTGCGTGCGCCCGGTGTAGAAGGCCGGGTCTGCGCCGTTGCCGTAATGGTCGGCGCTGCCCGTGGCGAAATCCACCCAGGTCACCCGGCCGAACATCTGGTGGCGGGGACCGATGTAGTAGTCCAGGCGGCCATTGTACTTTTCGGAGTCTTCCGGAAAACTGGCGCTGGCGAAGTAGTTGTCCTGGTGGTAGATGCCGCGGCCGGCCTGGTTGGCCCGGGGCATGTATTCGAGCATGTTGAGAGCCACGGGATCCATCAGGCTGCGGGGGATCTGGTTGCCGGGGAAGGGCACGCGGCGGCCTGCCGCATCGATGTCGAAGGGATTGTAGATGGTGGGCACGCCGGAGAAATCGCCCTCGCGTTCGGCATCGGAGGCCTGGGTGGTGGTGAGGGTGCTCAGCCGCCTGGTCTGGGTCCACTCATAGTCGCCGAAGAAGAACAGCTTCTGCCGTACGATAGGCCCGCCAATGCTGCCGCCGGCCTGGTAGCGGGAGAAGTCCGGCGGCCGGTTGGGCGAGCCCGCCTGCGCCTGGGAAGCTTTTACGAAGGGATCGTTCGCGGCCATGGCGTTCGGGCGGGCGAAGTAGAAGGCGCTGCCGTGGAAGCTGTCGGTGCCGGACTTGGTCACCAGGGTAATGACGCCGGTCCCCGGGCTGGAGTAGGACGGGGCGACGTTGCTGCTCACCAGGCGGAACTCCTGCACACCTTCCTGGGCGGGCCCGTAAGCGGGGGAGCTGGCGCCCGCGCCGTAGCCCTCCACCGTAAGGGGCGCGCCATCCGCAAAATAGGTGACGGAACCGGCCTGCCCGCCATTGATATTCATGGCCGAAACCTCCACGCCGGGACGATTGACCGCGCCGGTCTCGTTGACCGCCCCGTTGATGGGCACCACCCCGGGCACGAGCTGAACCAGGTAGAGCACGTTGCGCCCGTTGAGCGGCAGGTTTTCAAGCGCGCGGTTGGTCACCAACTGCCCGATGGTGGAGTTGGTGGCGTTAGTGAGCACCGGTTCGGCGGAAACCGTGATGCTCTGCTGCAGATCGCCGGTGGGCATTTCGAGGTTCACTTCGATGATGTTATCCACCTCCACCGGAATCGACTCCCGCACCACGGTCTGGAAGCCCGGCTGGCTTGCCCGGACCCTGTAAGTTCCCGGCACCAGGTTGGTAAATGAATACAGGCCTGCCGACGTAGAACGTGTTTCGAGAGCAACCCCGGTTGAGATATGGGTAGCCTCGATGGTAGCGCCTGGAATCAGGCCTCCTGTTCGATCTGTAACCAGCCCGCTGATGCCGCCGCGTCCG
Organism: Bryobacteraceae bacterium; assembly: GCA_041685075.1. Taxonomy (GTDB): domain Bacteria; phylum Acidobacteriota; class Terriglobia; order Bryobacterales; family Bryobacteraceae; genus JAMCRM01. The sequence goes on along the minus strand of JAWLGN010000199.1, from coordinate 241 downwards.
GCCTGCCCGAAACACAAGGCGGCCGACGTGATAAACAATACGAAACAAGCCCGGATGTTCACATTGTGGAGATGCATGGTCACCTAGCCTTCAGGGACTTATATCCGGGGAAGCACGGTGTGTCAATGATGTAACCCGCTAAGTGTCGCTAGCATGTGAGTTGGCCGGTCCAATTAGCACGTGAATTGTCCGGTTCGGGCCGCGGCGGGATTCTGGAGTTTGACGATCCCAGAGAAGGTCT
>JAWLGN010000198.1:0-10232 GCA_041685075.1 Bryobacteraceae bacterium | reverse complement strand
GCATGGGCTGCTCGATGAACTCGACACCCTGCTTTTCGAGCCAGTTGATCTTGCGGACGGCCTCTTCCCTGTCGGTCCAGCCCTCGTTGGCGTCCACCCGGAGCGGCTTATCGGTGACGCTGCGGACGGCTTCGATCATCTCCTCGTCGTTTGCGAGCCCCACCTTGATTTTGAGCACGGGGAAGGGGCCGGCTTCCTTCACCTTGCGGCGCACCACCTCCGGGGTATCGATGCCGATGGAAAACGTCGTGACGGGGGCGTCGGCCGGGTCGAGTCCGAAGTAGCGGTACAGGGGCACGCCGAGCCGCTTGCCCGCCCAGTCCATCACGGCGATGTCGATGGCGGCCTTGGCGGCGAACTGGCCGTCGATGCGGCGGAAGACTTCGCCCAGGTTCTTGGAGAAGTGCCAGGGATCGGCGGCGGTCAGGAAGGGGCGCACTTCGCCGATGGCCTGGAGGGCGGAGGCGGCGTTCTCCTTGTAGCGGACGATGGGAGCGCCTTCCCCCACGCCGGTGACCCCCTGGGCGGTGTACCGCAGGTAGACGTTGTCGCGGTACTCGCTGGAGGACATGACGGTGGTCCAGGTGTCGCGCAGCTTGAGGCGCACCGCGCGAGCCTCCACGGCGGAACGGGCGGGAGGGGCCGGCAGCGGCGCGCGGGCGCCGGCGCCCCATGCGGCCATCGAGGCCAGCCAGCGGCGGCGGTTCATTTGGCCCTCCGGCAGGCCACCAGCAGCCTGCTCCAGTGGGGGTCGGCGACCTCGCTGATCTGCACCACGGGACGCTGGTGCGTGGTGGCGTGAATGAATTCGCCTCCCCCGATGTACATGCCGGTGTGGGTGATCTTGCCGCCGGGGTTGCCGAAAAAAAGCAGGTCGCCGGGGATGAGGCCGTCGCGGTCCACGGCGGCGAGACCCTTCCAGCGAGACTGCGGATCGGCGTCCCGGGGCATGAGGATGCCGCGGCGGCGCATGAGCATTTGGGTGAAGCCGGAGCAATCGAAACCGAAGGACGAGGTGCCGCCCCAGGTATAGGGAAGCCCCAGGAAACGCCTTGCCAGCATGACGGTCTCCCGGATGGCGAGCGGCGCGGGATTGAAGAGGACGTCGCCGCGCTGCATCCAGGCGAGGCGGCCGTCGGGCAGCCGGACCTGGAACCAGCGGCGGTCATCGGGCGGCTCCGCGGCCACCTCCAGGCGGGTTTCATAGGGTACCGTGAGGAGCGGGCGCTGCCGGGTGACATCGGGCTCCCGGTACAGGTGGGCGAACAGGGAGTCCACCTGGGCCACGCGTCCGGAGACGGCGTAGCGCGGGGCGGGAAGCACGGCGCGCTCCGGTACCCAGCCGGTGTAGTCGTCGGGCGTGCGAATGCGCGCCCATCCGGGAGTGCGCTCGAGGACACCGACGTTGACCCCGAAGATGGCTTGGGATACCACGTCGGCGTCTTCGCTCGATCGCGAGTACATATGGGCCACGGGTTCGACCACCACGGCGTTGCCCGCCGCGGCCATTAGCGCCAGGGCCAGCACAATGCTCATCAGTAGCTATTGTCGCAAACGGGCGCGCCGGGCGGCGTTGCACCACGGCTCCAGGGTGCTCGCGCGCAACGGGTCCGATCCACTTCGATCTACTCGGGAGATTGAATCCGGCGTGAGTAAACGGTACACTAGATATAGGAATTCATCCATCTACGAACGGGTAACGATGACCGGCAGAACCGCGAACAAAAGGAGCCTTGGCCTGACGGTGCCGCCTCTGGCGGGCGCCGCGGGCATGGCGTACCCGGCCGTTCCGGGAGTTCGCCGGTATGCCCGTCTGGCTCTTACCCGACCGGAAGGAGAGGCCGTATCGGGCCGCAGAAGCGCCGACGCCTGTAGGGCGCCGGCGGCTGGGGCGCTCCGCTACGGTCGTCCAAAGTCGCCGGCCTTCCCCGACCGCGTACCGCCCTCCCTACCGTAAGGGCACGGAGAGGCCGGTTCGCAGTCTCCCTACAACGTGGCTAGCAGCCGCGGTTGGAACCGCGGCGCCGGAGCCTGCCCGCATGCAGGCGTAAAACCGCAAAGAAAGGAGTGTACGATGTTGCTGAGTTCCGTCCGCTTGACTGAACCCGACGCCGAGCGGCTGACTGTGCTGCACCGGTTTGTCCGGTCGCCTATTGAGGGCCAGCACCTACGCCGGCTGGAAGAGAAGATCGCCGACGCCGATGTCGTGGAACCCGAGCAGATTCCTCCCGATGTGGTGACGATGAACTCGCGCGTACGGGTGACCGACCTCAACACCATGGAGTCCTGCATCTACACCGTAGTGTTTCCGTCGGGCGCCGACGCACGCAGGAAGAGGATTTCGGTGCTTGGCTCGCTGGGCAGCGCGCTGCTGGGCCGGAGGGTGGGGGATGAAGTCGAGTACACCAGCTCGGCGGGAACCGAGCGCTGCCGTATAGAAGAGGTTCTTTACCAGCCGGAAGCCGCGGGCGATTACTCCGCCTAGCGGCCCCCTCCGAGACAGCCGCCCGCGGGCCGCGAGCCTGGCGGGCGGCGCCCTCCTGGGGCATCACGCCTCATTTTCCACCATCTGAATCAACGCCCGGATGTAGCCGAAGCAGTAGGCGAAGGCCTGGCGCCCGCCGGGATCGCCGTCGAAGCGCGGCACGTGGTCCGGCATGATCATGCCGTCGTAGCCGGTCTCCTTGTAGACCCGGAGCGCGCGGATCATGTCCACGTCGCCGTCGTCGGGAAAGGTCTCCTGAAAATCCAAAAAGCGCCCCCGGATGTTGCGGAAGTGCACGTTGAAGATCTTGCCGCGGCTGCCGAAGTAGCGGATCACGTCGTAGATTTCGGCGCCCGGGTCTTCGAGCATCTCCGCCACCGTGCCCTGGCAGAAGTTGAGGCCGTGATAGGGGCTGGCGGCGATTTCGATGAAGCGCTTCAGTCCGGCGACGCTGCCGAGCACGCGATCGACGCCGCGGAAACCCTGGCCGGGCGGCATGCCGGGGTCGTGCGGATGGCAGGCCATCCGGACCTTGTGCTCGGTGGCGACCGGCACCACGCGTTCGAGGAAGTAGGTGATGCGCTCCCAGAACACGTCGGCCGGAACGGGGCCGGCCTCGGTAAGCGGCGGGTCCTGAACGGCCTTGCGATAGTCGAAGGTGCTGTAGCGAGCGCCGCCGCGGCCGGGCGGCGAGGGCTCGGTACGCACCACCCCGAGCACCGTCAGGTTGTACTTCACCGCGGGGATACCGGCCGCCGCGCAGTTGCGGATCATGCGGCAGATGGCATCGATCTCGCGGTCGCGCTCGGGGCTCTTGCCGAGCAGGATGTTGGGGTTTTCCGCGCGGGCGATGTAGTGGGAGCTGAGCGGCAGCGGCACCATGTCGAGGCTGATGCCGTGGGATTCCACGCGCTCGCGCAGCCGGCTGAGGCCCTCGACGGACCAGTTTTCGTCCAGGCTGCGGGAAGGCAGGGCGCTGCAGATGTTCCGCACTCCCAGCACCGGCAGCATGCGCAGCACCTCGCCGGAAGAGGCGTGCTGGGTGCCCAGCTTGAGGCGGGGGCGGCGCTGGGCGCGCGCCGGAGGCGGCTGGGCCGCACCGGCGGCCGCGGCCGCCAGTGCCGCGCTGCGCTCGATAAAATCCCTGCGGCGCATAGCCGTACTATCTTATATCGCTGAAGGGCAGGCCGCGCAGGATGGCGGTGGTGATGTTGGAAACGATCAGGGCGTCCGCGTACTCCGGGATGGAACGCATCTTGACCCACTCGGGGTCGCTGCGGAAGGCGTCCCATTTCTTCTCGCGGTCGGCCAGACTGTCGAACGACAGCATGTAGGTGAGATTGGGGAGATGGCGGCCGGCGATGCTCTCGCCGAAGAAGACCGGCTGCATGCCCAGGCGGCGGAAGATCTGGGCTTCGCCCTCGTTGAACATCCGCACCTTGGTCTTCCCCGCCCTGGCGTTATTGGATTCGTAGGTGCGCATTTCAAAGATGCGCGGCGCCTTGCGGGCGGGCGGCGGCACGAGCGATTTCTGCACGTCGAAGGCGCGCAGCAGCGCGGTCTCCATGCGGATATAGCTCAGCTCCGACATGGAGTTGTACTCTTCAAAGCCCTTGCGGAATTCCTTGTCGGCGTCGATTTTGTCGGCCGTATCGAGCACCGCCTGCAGATTGGGATAGCTGGTGAGCGCCAGCACGAAGGGGGCCTGGTCGGCGATGACGGCGTTGAAGAAGCCCATGGGTCCGAGCCCCACCCTGCGGGCGGCGGGGAGGTAGTGGCGGCTCAAGAAGTCGGTGGTGCGGGCCACCTGGCTGCCGTTGCGCAGGCGGAACCAGCGCAGTTCGAAGATGGCATTGGCGGGGGCGGCGGCCAGCGGCACGGCGGCCAGACCGGCGGATCCCGCGGCGGTCATGAAATTACGGCGGTCCATAGAGGGCGTTATAACACGCGGCCGCCTGGACCGCCGCCACCGGGCGCTCAGCCGGCGCGCCGGGCTTCCTCGCCGGCCGCCTCCCGGCGCTCGAGCTTGATGAAGGAGGTGCGGGCGGCGTTGGCAATCTGGCTCCAGACCTTGTCGGCCGTCTGGCGCTCCTGCAACTGGATGGAGCGCGCCAACTCCTCGGTTTCCGAATCGCCGGCGGCGGCAGCCACAATGGCCAGGGCCTCGTACATGGCCACCTCGCTGTTCTCCACCGTGTAGGCGATGATCAGGTTCTGGACCGTGCGCTCGCTCTCGTCGTGAAAGAGCTGCCCGGCCTTGGGCGCCGCGCCCAGCAGGTGGGCCAGGATGCTTTTCATGGTAGACGGACTGCCGCCGATGGCCTTCAGGCGGGCCGAGAGACGCTCGTGCTGGAGCCGCGTCTCGTCGGCATGTTGCAGGAACATGCGCTGCACGAGTTCGTTCTCACCTTCGCGCGCGAACTGGCGCAACTGGGTTTCGAAGTTGCGCTCGGCGGCGATGGCGTCCTGCAGGTAGGCCTTGATGACGTCGTTGGGGCTGTCTTGAGCCATGCGATTTCTCCCCTGCGGGGCCCCCCGGCCCCGTGCGGGCGGAAGCCCGCGCCACAAGTCTATCGGGCCGGGCGCACGGGGCGATGTGGATTTACGCGCGGCGGCGCGCGGCTGGGTTCTATTCCGACCCGAACGAGAGATTGTCGCCCAGTTGGTGAAACAGGTTCAGCCACTCGGCCGCGCTCTGGCCGCCGTCGGTGGCGCGGCGTTCCATCTCCGGCTTCACGCCGCGCAGGGTGCGGTAGTAGACGTTCTGCGCGGTCCACAGGTCCACTTCGAAAGGCAGGGAGCGGGCCAGCGCCACGGCGCCGTTGAGTTTTTCCATCAGGCGCAGGCTGCCGGGCGAGTTGGAAACGAAACCGGCCAGCCTCTCGATGGTGCGGCGCAGGGCGTATTCGATGGTGGGGGCGTCGAGCGCAATGTCCAGGCGGGCGGCCTCGGCCAGCAGTTCCTGGATGCGCTCCACGTTCAAATTGGTCATCTCGCAGGCGGTGCGCAGGTCGGTGTTGATGCAGAAATCCGCGGCCATGCGGAAGCGGTTGGGCAGGGGCATGCCGAGCGAGCGCACGAAGTGCATCAGGGGGGCGTCGGTGCCGTAGATGTGGCGGTAGGAAGCCTCGGCGCGCGCCAGGCTGGACTCCAGAATGAAGCGCAGGATGCGGCGCTGCTCGTCGCGGAAAAGCAGCTTGAGGGTGTAGGTGCCGGCATCGAAGTGGCGCGAGACGCCGTTGAGCACGGCTGCCAGGTCGCCGCTCTGGAAGGCCTGGCTGAGTTCGGCGGCGGTCTCCTCATAAGCGTCGTCACCGCGGAAGACCCGGATGCCGCCGCTGATGTTGTGCTCGCCCAGGTGGAGCACGCCGAAAGTGAGGACGTCCGATTCGCTGGTGATCCGGGAGGTGACGGTCGCCTTGCCCAGCACCAGCCTGCCGCGGCCGGACTGCAGGCTGCGGAAATCCTGGCGCTCGACGTCGTAACAGAAGATGCGGGTACGGGTGCCATAAGGCTCGAACAGCGAGCTGACGGCATAGTGCGCCGCCACTTTTTGCAGGTCGAGCATGGCCGGACGCACGAAGGTTTCGTAGATGCGGCGGCCGTCGCCGTACTCGGGAATGTTGCTGCGGGCGCGGGAGAGCATTTCGAGGAAACGCGTCTCCAGGCCGCGCCGGAAGAGTGTTTCGGCCAGTTGCAGGGCGCGGGCGGCGTACTGGATCACCTGCACGGTTTCGATGCCGGAGAGTTCGTCGAAGAACCATCCGCAACTGGTGTACATCAGCATGGCGTGGCGCTGCGCTTCGAGCAGCTTCAGCGCGGCGATGCGCTCGCGCGGGGCGAGCGTGCGGATGGCGTGGGCGGCCAGGAAGCGCTCCAAATTTTCGGGCGAGCGGTCGAGGATTACGGAGATGTAGTCGTTGCGGGCTTCCCAGGGGTCCCGCAGGTACTTCTTGCCGTGCTCGGTGAAAGCCGGGGCGAGGGTGTCGCGCAGCCAGTCGAGCGCTTCGCGCAGCGGCGCGCGCCACTCCTGGGTCCAGTGCGGGCGGTCGCCGGTGGAACAGCCGCAGGCGCTGCGCCAGCGCTCCACGCCGTGCGGGCAGCTCCAGGCGCTGGATTCGAAGATGGTGGCCTCGTGCGTGGGAGGGTGCCTGGCCAGAAACTCCCCGTAGTTGGTGAGGCGGGCGATGCGCTGCTTTTCGATGTAGTGCAGCGCGTAGGCCAGTCCCATGTCGGCCTTGCGGCGGTGGTGGCCGTAGGTTTCGCCGTCGGTGGCGATGTGGACGAGCTGGGGCCAGGGGCGCGCGTCGGAGAAGGCCGAAGCCAGGCGATCCGCCAGGTACTCGCCGCGCACCAGCAGGTTCTCGAACGCCACGGCGCGCGAGATGGGGCCGTCGTAGAAGAACACGGTGATGTGGCGGCCGCCGCGCAGGTTGACGCGATAGGGGGTGGAGGGGTCGATGCGCCCGCCGCTGACGTCTCTCCACAGCCGCGCGCCGACGGGGCGCGCCCGGTGGGCCTGGTAGGGCGAGAGCACGATGAAGCGAATGCCGAATTCCTCCAGGATGCCCAGGGTTTCCATGTCCACGGCCGCCTCCGGCAGCCACATGCCTTCGGGGCGGCGTTTGAAGCGGTGCTCGAAATCGCGGATGCCCCATTTCACCTGGGTGTACTTGTCGCGCCGGTTGGCCAGCGGCATGATCATGTGGTTGTAGGGCTGCGCCAGCGCGCCGCCGTGGCCGCCGTAGAGCCGCTGTCCTTCGACGTCGGCTTCCAGGATGCCCGCATACACCTCGGGCCGCTTCTGCTCCAGCCATGCCAGCAGGGTGGGGCCGAAATTGAAGCTGATGCGCGAATAGTTGTTGACGATCCGTACGAGCTTGCCGCACTCGTTCAGAATGCGGGAAGCCGCGTTGGGCGCGTAGCACTCGGCTGCGATCCGCTCGTTCCAGTCGTGATAGGGATAAGCGGAGTCCTGGGTCTCGATCTCTTCCAGCCAGGGGTTTTCACGGGGAGGCTGATAGAAGTGCCCGTGAATGCAGATATACCTCTCCATCTGATTCGAGCTTATAACGCGGCACGCGCGCGCCGCCGGGGTCTACGGGTTTTTTGGCCGGGCGATGGGGCGTTTTGGGGAGGTTTTTTGTCGGGAACCGAACATCCACGGCCGGCGCGCGCATGCCATCCTGGAAAGATAGACGTGCGTGGAGTTCTGCTGATCCGAACGGTGGCCATGGATGCGTGGGCGCGCATCCGCAGGGACGACGTCTTCGGCCGCGCGGCGCAACTGGCCTATTACCTGCTGCTCTCGAGCGGGCCGCTGCTGCTCTTCCTGACCTCGCTGCTGGGGATGATTGCGGAGGGGGAGGAGGTCCGGCGCGACCTGCTGGAGTGGTTCGCCAGCGTGATGCCGCCCTCGGCCTTCGCGCTGGTGCGGGCGTCGCTGGACGAAATCACCCGGGGAAGCAGCGGGGGCACGCTCTCGCTGGGGGTCGTGGTGACCCTGTGGGCCGCCTCGGCGGCCATGGTGGACCTGATTCGGGGGTTGAACAAGGCCTACGACGTAGAGGAGGTGCGGGCCTGGTGGCAGCGCCGCCTGGTAGCCATGTCGCTCACGGTGGTGCTGGCGCTGCTCACCATCACGGCGCTGGTGCTGGTGCTTTACGGCAACCAACTCGGCAGGCTGGCGGCCGGCGCGGTGGGGATGGGGGACGCCTTCGCCCTGGCCTGGAGCTTCGCACGGTGGGGCGTGGTGGCGGGCTTCGTGCTGCTGGCCTTCATCCTGGTCTACCGCTTCGCGCCCAACGTCCAGACCCGCCGCTGGGAGTGCGCCATTCCCGGCGCGGCGGTGGCGTTTGCGCTGTGGCTGGCCGGCTCCCTGGGGCTGCGGCTCTACCTGGCGCACTTCAACTCCTACAACCGGCTCTACGGCTCGGTGGGGGCGGTGATCATCCTGATGCTGTGGCTGTACCTGTTCTGCGTGGCGCTGCTGGTGGGCGGCGAGGTGAACTCCGCCATCGCCAGGATTGGGCGCCGGCGCGAGCGCGCCGAACCGGCCTGAGGCTGGCGCGCGAAGAAGGCGCCGCTCACTCGAGCGCTTGGCGGACGCCTTCGTACCAGGCGCTTTGGCGCCGGGCGAGATCCTGCTTCATGCGGTTCAGCCCGAAGACACACAGCTCGAAGCGGTCGGAGAGTTCGCGGTAGAGCGGCGCTTCGTCGCGGTACTCGAAGACGTCGAACGAGGCCACCACGGCGTAGGATTCCTTGCCGGCCTTGACGTAATCCAGCAGGGAATCCAGGCGGCCGGGGCGGCGGGGAAGGCGCGCCACGTATTCGGGGAAGAGGCCGGAAAGAAACAGGGTGTAGTCGCCGATGTGGCGGCGCACTTCGCGTTCGTAGACGAAGGAGCGGCCCTCGAGCAGCGGGTTCGAGGCGATCAGCATTTCACCCACGTCTTCCAACCGGCGGCCGCGGGCATCGCGCACGCGGTAGAGGTTATCGACGTGGGTGAATTCGACCAGCAGCCCGGCGAGGTAGCGGGCCACTTCGAGGCGGTCGAGTCCGGCGGCCTCCACCAGGTGGCGTTGGACCAGCTCGGCGAAAAGCCTGCGGAGCGGATGGTTCGGAGAGATACCCACCGGCATACTGCAGCACCCTTGATGTTTCCTATTTTATGCCTACGCTAGACTGGAGTATCGGATGCCCTACCGCTCCTCGCTGTGCCTGATGTCCGCCATGGTGCGGGAGGGCGAGATCTCCCCGGTGGAACTGGTGGAGGCTCACCTCCGGCAGATCGAGCGGCTGAATCCCCGGCTGAACGCTTTCACCGCGGTCTTCGACGATGCGGCGCGGGCGGCGGCGCGGGCGGCCGAAGCGCGGGCCGCGCGCGGCGAGCCGCTGGGTATGCTGCACGGCGTACCGGTGACGGTCAAGGAGAGCTTCGACGTGGCGGGCGCCCCGGCTGCCGGCGGCCGGCGCGCGGCGCGCGACGCCACGGCGGTGGCGCGGCTGCGGGCCGAGGGCGCCATCATCCTGGGGAAGACCCGGCGATACGGCGCCCGCAATCCCTGGGATACGGAACGCACGGCGGGCGGTTCGAGCGGCGGGGAGGCGGCCGCCATCGCGGCGCTCTGTTCGGCGGGCGGCTTGGGAAGCGACGGCGGCGGCTCCATACGGGTGCCGGCGCACTTCTGCGGCATCGCGGGACTCAAGCCCACGCCGGGGCGCATCTCCATGGCCGGGCACTCGCCGGTGTGGCGCGCCGCCGGCTGGATCACCGCCGCGGGACCGCTGGCGCGCGATGCCGACGACCTGCGGCTGCTGTTTGCGGCGCTGGCGGATTACGATCCGCGGGACCCGCTCTCGGCGCCGGTGCCGCTGCGCAAGATGCCGGCCGCGGGCGTACGGGTCGGGGTGGCGCCGCGCTTTGCCGGAGTGGCGCGGCCGGAGATGGTCGAAGCGGTGGAGTGCGCCGCCCGGCTGCTGACCTCGGCCGGATTCCAGGTGGAAGCCTGGGAGCCGGCGGGCCTGGAGCGCGCGACGGAGCTGTGGTGGTTGTTTTTCGGGCAACTTCCCGCCCTGTTTGGCCGTCGAGATCTTCAGGGCGAAGAGGAAGCGTACTGGTTGCGCACGCCGGAGGAGCCCCCGCCTTCAGCCGAAGCGGTGGCCGCCGGGCTGGCCGCGCGGGATGCCATGCGCAGCGCGCTCGCCGGACGCATGCACGACCTGCCGCTGCTGCTCCTGCCCG
>JAWLGN010000001.1:0-60476 GCA_041685075.1 Bryobacteraceae bacterium | reverse complement strand
AAAAGCTTCGGCCATCTGGCAGGGTGGCCTCAAGAACGGAACCGGCACGCTGAACACCGCCAGCGGAACACTGAAAGAGACACCGTATTCCTTCAGGATGCGCTTCGAGGACGCGCCCGGCACCAACCCCGAGGAACTGGTGGCCGCGGCGCACGCCGGGTGCTTCGCGATGGCGCTGTCGGCCCAACTGGAAGGCGCTGGCATCACGCCGGAGCGCCTGGATGTGACCGCCACCGTGACCATGGAAAAGAGCGACGGCGGCTGGGCCGTCACCAAGAGCCATCTGGATCTGACGGCGCGCATCCCCGGCGCGGACCCGGAGAAATTCAAGACCGCCGCCGAAAACGCCAAGGCAGGCTGCCCCATCTCGAAGCTGTTGAAAGCCGAGATTACGCTCGACGCCAAGCTCGCCTGAGCCGCCGCGTCAGGCGGGATAACCGCCGACGATGGGGACGTGGATGACGGTCACGGCCGGCTCGGCCAGGGCGTGCTCGAGGGCGGGCGTGATCTCGCCGGGCGCGGCCGCCCGCACGCTGCGCGCGCCCAACGCCTCCGCCAGGCGGCAGAAATCGATCGACCCCAGGCCGCTCGAGATGGCCTCGCCGAACTGCCGCAGGTGGCCCGTTCGGGTGATGCCCCATCCCTGATCATCGGCCACGATGGCGACGAAGTGCAGCTTCTGGCGCACGGCGCACTCCAGTTCCGCCACCGTGAAGGTGAACGATCCATCGCCGGAGAGGAGAATGACGGGGCGGTCCGGGTAAGCCATGCGCGCGCCCATGGCGCCGCCGATACCCCACCCCACCACGCCGCTGCGCCCGCAGGTGAGCCAGTGGTCGGGATAGCGGTCGGTGAGCAACTGGTGTGTCCACTGCCCGATGCTGCCGCCGTCGATGAGCAGCACGGTATTCTCGTCCATCACATCCCGCAGGGCGTTGACGATGTGCAGGGCGTGGGTTCCGGCCTGCGCCTGCCGGGCGGCGAGGCCTTCGATGCCGGCGCGGAACTCGTCGCGCAATTTGGCGGCCTGCTTCAGCCACAGGGTGTGCGGCTCCCCGCCCCAGGCGGCTTTCCAGCCCCAGACCACGCGGGCGTCCTCGCGGATGCGGCCGGGTTGCAGGAAGCCCACGCGGTAGTCCGGTACGGCGCCGGCCATCAGGATGCAATCGGCGTGGCCTAACAGGCCCGGGCCGCCGCTGGCTGCCCCCACCACCCCCATAAACGTGGCGACGGGCCGGTTCACCACGCCGCGGTCCCAGATGGGCACCACGATGGGGATGGCGAACTGCTCGGAAAAGCGCACCAGTTCGGCGCCTTCGCCGGAGTACCAGACGCCGCTGCCGGCCACGATGAGGGGGCGTTCATAACGCGCCAGGTGCACCTCGTCGTCGGTCCGGAGAGGCCAGGCGGACCACCCCACCGGGGGACGGCGCACGGGTTGCTTCACCGGGGAGCGCTGCACGTCCATGGGGAAGGTCAGATGCACGGGGCCGGGCGACGGCGCGGCGGCGGCCATCAGGGCATCCTCCAGAATTTCGACCGCCCGCTCCGGCACGTCGATGGTGCGGGAAAACCTGGTGAGGGGGCGCGCCACGGCCGGCTGGTCCATGTCCTGGAAGTGGCCCATCCCGGCGGTCGCCAGGTCCCCCGCGCCGCTGATGAGCAGCATGGGGGCGCCGTCGAACCAGGCGTTGGCCACGCCGCTCAGCGCGTTGACGTGGGCCACGCCGCTCGAAACCGCGCACACGCCGGGGGTACGGGTGAGCTTTCCGTAGGCCTCCGCCATGTAGCCGGCGGTCTGCTCGTTGCGCGCATCCACCAGGCGCATGCCGGCCTTCCTGGCGGCGTGGAACAGGGGGTCCAGGCCGTGGCCGCAAAGAGTGGCCATCCAGGAGACGCCGTGGGCCTGGAGCGCGGCGATGAAATGGTCTACGGCAGTCTTCATGCAGGCGCGTTATTCTCGCGGTACCACTCCAGGGTCAGGCGCAGGCCCTCTTCGAAGCTGTAGCGCGGGGTGTGGCCGAGGTCGCGCGAAACGGCGGTGGTGTCCGCCTGGGAATCGCGCACGTCGCCCTCGCGCGGCGGGCCGTAGTTCGGCGCGATGCGCACGCCTTCGAACTGCTGCAACAACTCCCAGGCCTGGTTGAGGGTGACGCGGCCGCCGTTGCCGCCGTTGTACATCTTTCCGGAGACACCCTGGGCGCGCGCGGCTTTGAGATTGAGCGCCACCACGTCCTCCACGTAGGTGAAGTCGCGCGACTGCTCGCCGTCGCCGAAGATGGTGGGGGCCCGCCGCTCCAGAATCGCGGTGATGAAGACCGAGAGCACCCCGGAGTAAGGGCTCGAGGGGTCCTGGCGCGGGCCGTAGACGTTGAAGTAGCGCAGCGCCACGGTCTCCACGCCGAAGACCGAGGCATAGATGTTGCAGTAGTACTCGCCCACCAGCTTCTGCAGCGCATAGGGCGATTTCGGCCGGGGCAGCATGCTCTCCACCTTGGGCAGCACGGGGGTGTCGCCATACGCGGAAGAGGAAGCGGCATAGACCACGCGCCGCACACCGCCCGCGGCAGCCGCGCGCAGCACGTTGAAGGTGCCGTCGATGTTCACTTCGTGCGAGGGCACAGGGTCCCGGATAGATCGCGGCACCGAGGGAATGGCCGCCTGGTGGAAGACCACGTCGGCGCCGCGCAAGAGCGGCTCGATCTCGTCGTAGCAGCGAATATCGGCGCGTTGAAAATCGATTGACGAGCGTACTTCTTCCAGGTTCTCCTCGTGGCCGGTGAGGAGGTTGTCGATGACCACCACCTCCGAGGCGCCCTCGCGCAACAGCCCGCGCACGAGGGCCGAACCGATGAATCCCGCACCGCCGGTGACGATGTATTTCGGCATAGGTTGTCAGTCGAGTTGAGCGATTTCCGATTCCAGGTAGCGCAGCGATTCGTTGGCGATGATCTCCGCGCCGGGGGTGAAGTCGAATGCCTCGAGCGAGATCCATCCCGTGTAGTTGCGGCGCCGCAGCACGCGAAGCACCGGCTTGAAATCGTAGTTGCCGGTTCCGCAGTGGCGGCCGTCCATCTCGTTGACGTGCACGTGGCGGATGAGGTCGAAGTGCCGGTCCACGAGGCACTCGTGCGGCTCGGTTTCGTCCACCGCGTTGTGCGTGTCGAACATGGTCTGGATGGCGGGATGGTTGATCTGGCGGACGAGCGAGGCGGCCTCGTCGAGCGTGAGGACCACGTCGCATTGGCCGGCCGGCAGCGCTTCGATCAGGACCGTCACGCCGCGTTCGCCGGCATGCGGCGCCACCCCGGCCAGACCCTCGGTGAAGTTGCGGGTGGCCTCTTCGCGGCTGAGCCCGCCGGTGGTCTCGCGCTGCTTGGGAGAGCCGAAGATCATCACGCCGTCCGGCCCCAGATCGGCGCAGAGGTCGATCAAGTTGCGGATATGCTTCCAGCTCCGTTCGCGCAGGGCCTTGTCCGGCGTGGTGACGTGCAGTCCTTTGGGAGTCACCATCAGCCAGTGCAGGCCGGCGAAGGTCAGGCCCTCGCCTTCCATGATGGAGCGGTACTCGCGCCGCTGGGCGGGAGAGATGGTGGCGGGGTCCTCCGCCAGGGTGAAGGGAGCGATTTCGATGCCCGTGTAGCCGGCCCGACGAATGGCCTTGCAGGCCTCGGCGAAGGGCCGCTTATCGAAAGCCTCGTTGCACATGGCATGGCGGAATGAGTAACCCATAGGAATTCCCAGTGTAGTACACGGTGCCGCTCGAGGGCGGCCCTCTGGTTGGCGGCAACCCCAAAACCGCCCACCCGGCAGGCCTTCCTGAAGGCCGGCTGCGGGCCCGAGTGGCGCGCGGTAAACTGGAGGGGAAATTCCACAGAGGAGAGCTATGAGCGCCAACAGCACACGCCGCGACTTTGTTGCGGCCGCAACCCTTGGCATCGCCATCGTGAAACCGGAGGCGGTGCGCGGATCCCAGGCCAACTCCGCGCTGTCGGTCGGGTTGATCGGCAGCGGCCGGCGCGGCGTCGCCATCAGCGGCATCTTCGCTCGCAACGAGCACGCCAGGATCGCCGCCATCTGCGATATCTACGACGACCAGCTCGACGCCGCCGCTGAGAAATTCTCCGGTGCACGCCGCTTCAAGAACTACCAGGAACTCCTGGCCAGCGACGTGGATGCCGTCTACATCGCCACCCCGCCCTATCTCCACCCGGAGCACTTCGAAGCGGCCGTCAAAGCCCGCAAGCACATCTTCATGGAAAAACCCGCCGCGGTGGATCCGGCCGGATGCAAGCGGGTGCTGGCCGCGTCGAAGAAGGCCGACCCCACCAAGCGCATCAGCATGGATTACCAGCAGCGCTACGGCAAGGATTACCGGAAGGCCTACGAGATCGTCAAGTCCGGCGAGCTGGGCGCCATCAAGATGGTGCGCGCCGCTTGGCTGGGCGGCGGCCTGCCGGTCCGCAAGGGCCACCCCTCCAGCGAAGAGAAGATGCGCAACTGGCTCTTCTACCGCGAACTGGGCGGCGACATCATCGTCGAGCAGGACTGCCATAACCTGGACGTGGTGAACTGGTTCACAGGCTCCCACCCGGTGAAGGTCTCCGGCTACGGCGGGCGCGCCGTGCGCAAGGACATCGGCAACATTTTGGACAATTTGGCGGTCACGTTCACCTTCCCCGACGGCCTGGTGTTCTCTTACAGCGCCAACCAGTTCTCCGCCGGTGGCTTCCGGGACGTCTCCGAGACGTTCCTGTGCGAGAAGGGGTCCATCACCACTTCCCGCCAGGGCTACACACTCTACAATGGGAAACAGCCGGTTCGCGTGGCGACCAGATACGACATCACCGAAGACGCGGTGAACGAGTTCATCGCGGGCGCGCGCACGGGCCAGGTCGAAAACAGCGCTCCATGGGCGGTGGAAAGCACTTTGACGGCGATTATGGCCCGGGAGGCCATCTACAGCGGCAAGGAGCGCACCTGGAAGGCCGTCGGCTAGACCGGCGTTCCGCCGAATTCCAGTTCGAACTGCTGGAACATCCCGCCGATATCGGCTTTCGCACCTTCGGCAACACGCCGGCGGAACTGTTCGGCAACGCGGCGATGGCGATGCTGTCCATCGCCGCGGTGCTCGATCAGACGGAGCCCCGTCAGGAATACGAACTCTCGGCCGAAGGATCCGACTACGAATCCCTGCTGGTGGCGTGGCTGAGCGAGGTGCTCTACCTGTACGACGGTCGGGGCGTGGCGGTGAACCACTTCCGCGTACACTCGATCACGCCGCACGCCATTGCCGCCACCGCCTTGGGAGAACCCCGCGACCCGAAGCGCCACCCCGCCCTACTGGACGTAAAGGCCGTCACCTGGCACCAGTTGAAGGTTGAAGAAACGCCCGCAGGGTGGGTGGCCCAAGTCTACCTGGATATCTGACGCCATGACGGCCGAAATTCTCCTGGAACGTATCGACGAGTATCGCTACCGCATCCCGCGCGACGAAAGCCGCGGTATGCGCACCCACGTGATGGTCTACGCGAGCGCGCCTCTGATGGAGCAGATCCGCCGCGACCTTTCGCTCGAACAGGCCATGAACGTAGCCACGCTTCCGGGCATCGTGGGGCCGAGCCTGGCGATGCCCGACATCCACCAGGGCTACGGCTTCCCCATCGGCGGCGTGGCGGCCATGGACGAAAACGAAGGCGGGGTGATCTCGCCGGGCGGCGTGGGGTTCGACATCAACTGCGGGGTGCGGCTGGTCCGCACCAACCTGGAAGAGCCGGACGTGCGGCCGCGCCTGCAGGAGCTGGTGAACCAGGTCTTTCGCGACGTGCCCGCCGGTACGGGCGGATCGGGCTTCATCAAGATCGATCGGAAGCAACTGGACCGCGTGCTGGAGCGCGGGGCGGTCTGGATGGTGGAGAACGGCTACGGCGAGGAGCACGATGCGCATTTCGCCGAAGCCGGCGGGGCGCTGGAAGAAGCCGACCCCGCGGCCGTCTCCGATCGCGCCAAGCAGCGCGGCCTGCCGCAACTCGGCACGCTGGGCAGCGGCAATCACTTCCTCGAAATCCAGTACGTGGAAGGGATCTACGACGAGCGCGTGGCGGGGGCTTTCGGGCTTCACGAGGGACAGGTCGTGGTGCTGATCCATTCCGGCTCCCGCGGCCTGGGGCACCAGGTCTGTACCGACTACGTGGCGATCATGAACCAGGTGATGCCCCACTACGGCATCCGGCTGCCCGACCGGCAGCTTGCCTGCGCGCCCATCCGCTCGCCGGAGGGCCGCTCCTACCTGGGGGCCATGGCGGCGGCGGCCAACTTCGCCTGGGCCAACCGGCAGGCCATCATGCACTTCCTCCGCGGCGCCGTGCGGCGCATTTTCGGAGACGGCGCGCGGCTCAGCCTCATTTACGACGTCTGCCACAACATCGCCAAGCGCGAGCGCTACGAAGTGGAAGGCCGCCGGCGCGAGGTGGTGGTGCACCGCAAGGGCGCCACCCGCGCCTTTCCTCCGGGCCACCGCGAAATGCCCGCCGAGTATCGCGAGGTGGGCCAGCCTGTTTTCGTTCCCGGCAGCATGGGAACGGCCTCCTGGGTACTGGCCGGCGCGCAGGGCGCCATGGAGGAGACCTTCGGCAGCGTCTGCCACGGCGCCGGGCGGCTGTTGTCCCGCACCGCCGTCCGCCGCGGCCGCGACGCGCGCACGGAAACCCGCAAGCTGGAAGAGGCCGGAATCCTGGTGCGCAGCGAAACCCGGGACGGCATCCTCGAGGAGCTGCCCGAGGCCTACAAGGATGTCGACGAGGTGATCGAAGTGGTGCACCGGGCCGGCCTGGCGCGCAAGGTGGCGCGCCTGCGGCCCATGGGCGTCATCAAGGGGTGACGGGGAACAGCTTCCTCAGGCAGGTCACCACTTCCAGCATGTTGGCCGGCGCGTCCGGCTCCCCGTTGTAGGCCTTCAGGAAGTTGCCGAAACTGCCCCAGGTAGTCTGCATCATGCCCAGCATACGCGCGGCCACCTGCTTGCTTGCGCCGGCGCGGACGGCCCGCATCAATTCCAGTTGTCCCAGGGCCACTTCAGGTTTGCGCCAGGGACAGGAGACCACCGGGAAACCCTCAATGGCGAACCACGCGGCGGTCGGGTGCGGTTTTTCGTAGTGCCAGTCCGAGATGACGATATCGCGGGGAATCTGCCGGATGGCCTGGTGAGTGAAATCGGTGCTGGCTTCCCAGCGGCCTATGCCGGTGGTTTCGCCGTCGATCAGGCGGTCGCCCCACATCCACATCTGGAGCCCGGATTTCGCCAGGTGGGCGTGCACGGCGCGGACTTCGCCGGCGAACAGGTCGGCCTTGCTCCTGCCGCGGCAGCGCGGGCAGGCGTCCTCGCCGATGAGGAAGACCTCGTCCATGCCGGCGTGGAAGGCATCGGCCTGGAATGCCTCCACGAGTTCGTCGATGAGATCGAAGACCACCTCGTGAACCTTGGGGTGCCGGGGACAGTAGGAGCGGCAATAGATGCCTTCGTTGCCGGGATAGAGACCGGGAGTCTCGTCGAACTCGGGGTGGGACCGCAGCAGCGCGTGAGTGTTCTTCGCCCACGACTGGTGGCCCAGCAGGTTGATCATGGGGATCAGGCGGATGCCGGCCTTGCGGCACGCCGCGGCGAGTCGGGCCGCGTCATCGCGCGACAGGCCGTTGGGTTCGGCCACCTCCGGCCGTTTGCTGTAGCGGTAGTTGTAGTTCACCTCCAGCACCACCACGTTGATGCCGTGCCTGGGCAAAGTCTCGGAGAAGAGCCGAACTGCCGCCGGCACCTCGGCGGGCCGGGGCGCCATGAAGTGAATGCCGCGCACCGGCAGATCGCCGGCGGCGCTGAAACCGGAAGTTGCAGCCAGGAGCAGAAGCAGCGCGCGCCTTTTCATAGGCATCAACGATATCACGGCCGATGCGATGGCACCACGCCCGATGCGACCGCGGCCTATGAGGAATTTTCGGGTTTGACAATTCACGCCGACGGGTTATGATCGGTTTTGACTCCCCCGATCGCCCGAAACAACGTGACCTCCTCGAACAACATCATTCTCGAAACAGACCTTCCCGGCTTCGAACGGCATGCGCGAGGCAAGGTCCGCGATGTCTATCGCCTGGACGGCGAACTGCTGATTGTCGCCACCGATCGCATCTCCGCTTTCGACTATATCCTCCCGACCGGTATTCCCGACAAGGGAAGAGTACTCACGCAGCTTTCGATCTTCTGGTTCGATTTTCTGCGGGACGTCACCCCTACACACTTCATCACCGCGGACGTGGACCGCTATCCCGAAGCGCTGCGCGCGCATCGCGACCAACTGGAAGGCCGCTCCATGCTGGTGCGCCGCGCCCGGATGGTGGAAATCGAGTGCGTGGCGCGCGGTTACCTGGCGGGCTCCGGGTGGAAAGAGTACCGCGAGCAGGGGACCGTGTGCGGCATCCGGCTGCCTGCGGGCTTGCGGGAAAGCGATAAGCTGCCGGAGCCGATCTTCACCCCGGCCATCAAGGCGCAAACGGGGCACGACGAGAACATCTCCTTCGAGCGCGCGGCTTCGCTGGTGGGCGAGGACCTGGCCGCGCGCCTGCGCGACCTGACGCTGGAGATCTACCGCCGCGCGGCCGAGTACGCATCCGGGCGCGGCGTGTTGATCGCCGATACCAAGTTTGAATTCGGTTTTGTGGACGGTCGCCTGGTGCTGGGCGACGAAGTGTTGACGCCGGATTCCTCGCGGTTCTGGCCGGCGGACAGCTATCGCCCCGGCGGACCGCAACTTTCCTACGATAAGCAGTACGTGCGCGACTACCTGGAGTCGATCCGCTGGAACAAGCAGCCGCCCGCACCCGCGCTGCCCGGCGAGGTGGCGCTCAAGACCGGCGAGAAATACAGGCAGGCATACCGCGCGCTTACCGGCCGCGAGCTATGAACTGGCTGGACGTTGTGCTGCTGATCCTGGTCGCGGGATCGGCCATTTCCGCTTTCTGCAAGGGATTTTCGCGGGAACTGGTGGGTGTCGGCGCGGTGATCGTGGGGCTGCTGCTGGGCCTGTGGTTCTACGGTACGGCGGGGTCGTTCCTGCTGCCGTATCTCAGTTCGCGCGCGGTGGCGAATTTTATCGGCTTCATCCTGGTGTTCTGCGGCGTCCTGCTGGTGGGAAGCCTGGCGGGCCGGGTGATGCAGCGGTTCATGAAAACGGTTGGGCTGTCGGCGTTCGACCGCCTGCTGGGCGCGTGTTTCGGCCTGGTGCGCGGCGTGCTGCTGGCGGTTGTGTTCGTGATGGCGATGATGGCCTTTTCGCCGGACCGCCGGGCGCCGCGGGCGGTGCTCGACTCCCGCTTTTCGCCCTACGTGGTGGATGCCGCCGGCATCTGCGCTTCCATGGCTCCTTTCGAGCTGAAGGAGGGCTTCCGCAGCAGCCACAAGCAGGTGAAGGCGTTCTGGCACGAAAAGGTGAAGAAGGGTCTGTCCAAACTGCCCCGTCCGGAGATCGAAGGCTCAAAATGAAACAAGGATTCGAAAGCCTGGTAGAGCACCTCATGGGGAACGGGTTCTTCCTCGAAGAGGCGGTGGAGATCCTGGAGAGGACGCTCATTGCCCGCGCGCTGGAAGAGGCGAACGGAAACCGGTCGGCGGCTGCCAAGCGTCTCGGTATCCATCGCAACACGCTGCAGCGGAAACTGCTCGAATACCAGTTGGGCGAAGTGCGGCGCAAACCTCCCGCCGCGGTCAACGGCCGCCGGCGCAAAGCCCGGGCCAGTTAGGCGCAGCCTGCTATCATAACGACAGCCGCATTCCCCCAAACCTATGGACCTGGTGATCTTCGACCTCGACGGAACCCTGATCGACTCCAAGCTCGACCTGGCGCACGCGGTGAACGCCGCGCGCCGTCACATGGGCATGCCGCCGCTCGAACACGAGCGCGTTTATTCCTACGTAGGCGACGGCGCGCCGATGCTGATCCGCCGCGTGCTGGGCGAGCAGGCCACTCAGGAGCAGGTGCAGGAGGCGCTGGAGTTCTTCCTGGAGTACTATCGCGACCACAAGCTGGACTACACGGCGCCCTATCCCGGCGTGCGGGAGTCGCTCGAGCGCCTGCAGGACGCCGGCGTCGCCATGGCGGTCCTCACCAACAAGCCCGTGCGCATCAGCCGCGAGATCGTGGCGGGATTGGGGATGGGTCCCTACTTCCGGCAGGTCTACGGCGGCAACAGTTTCGATTTCAAGAAACCGCACCCCATCGGGGTCGAGACCCTGCTGGGAGAGTGCGGCGCGGCGCGCGAGAAGACCCTCATGGTAGGGGACAGCGCGGTGGATATTCTGACCGCCCGCAACGCCGGGGTGATGTCCTGCGGGGTAACCTATGGTTTCCAGCCCGAATCGCTGGCCGATGCCGCGCCCGACCTGCTGGTGGACCGCATCGAAGAAGCCGCCGAATGGGTCATCGCGCAGCGCAGCGGGGCAAAGTTATGAGTCATCAACCTGGCACCACCGTCCCCACCACCGGCACCTACTGGTGCACGGTCTGCAAGACGCCGGAGAACTTCACTGCCGGCCAGCCATTCCCGCCGTGCAGGAACATGTGCGGCCGGGGCCGTTGGGAACTGGTGCAGGCGCATCCGGAGAGCAACCCGGCGCGGGGCTGACCGCGGCGGTACCGAGAGTGGCGGGAGTGGCCCGCCTGTTGCAATTGTAGGTTTGTGTGCGAAGGGCAATGCCGTGCTGGCGTGGCCCTCCTGGGGTGCGGCCCACGGTTCCCGCCGTGGGCCGCGACACACCCCGGCCCAACGAGTTCGCGTGTGTCGCCGTCGCCACGAGACCCGCAGCCTCACGCGCCATCGCCGCGGGACCCGCAGCTCCCCATGCTAATATCTGATATGTCAACGCAAGCACGGGTTTCGCTACGATGCATGGTGGATTGAAAAAAGCCTGCCTGCTATGGGCTGTTTGCGCTGCCGCTACAGCGGCGCCGCTCGTCCCCTACCGCGCATGGCAGTTCCATAAACTCGATCCGGCGTATGTCTCCGCCACCATGAAGCTGGCGCGAGACTACGACGTGAACACCGTGGTGTTCTCGCACGGCATGATCGGGTATGCTTCGCAACTGTTCGACGGCAGCGACCGCGGCGCCAGGTTGCGCCGGCTGGCGCAGGAGGCCCACAGCCGGAATCTGCGGGTGTGGATCTGGGTGCGGGAACTCCAAA
This sequence comes from Bryobacteraceae bacterium, assembly GCA_041685075.1. GTDB lineage: Bacteria > Acidobacteriota > Terriglobia > Bryobacterales > Bryobacteraceae > JAMCRM01. The sequence continues at coordinate 49,250 of JAWLGN010000001.1, read as the reverse complement.
ATGTTCCGGAACGCTTCCGCGACGGCAAAGTCGTGCAACTCGACCGCCCGGGATTATGGGAGTGGCTGGCGGCGCGCTATGAGCGGGTCTTCACCGAATACCCCGAGTTCGACGGCCTGATCCTGACCTTCCACGAGACCGAGTACAAGATCTTCCGCCCGGACCAGGTGGCATCGTCGCTCTCCATGCCGGAGCGGTTCACCAAGATGATCAACACCATCGGGGAGGTCTGCAGGCGCCGCAACAAGGACTTCATCGTGCGCTCCTTCCTCTACGAGCCGCGGGAGCTGGAGTGGTTTCGCGAAGGTTATGCCAAAACCGCGCCCCACGTCATGATCCAGACCAAGTGCGAGCCGCACGACTGGCATCCCTTCTATCCGAACCATCCGTTGATCGGCGCCTTCCCGGACCGGCAGCAGATCGTGGAGTTCGACGGCTCCTCCGAGTACACCGGCCGCAATCGCATTCCCTACACCCAACCCGAGTACTTCGAGCGCCGCTGGCGCTATGCCCTCTCACGGAAGGGCGTGGCGGGCTATAACGTGCGGCTGGACCACGGCGGCTACGATGCCGTCAACACACCCAACGAGATCAACATCTATGCCATGTTCCGCTTCACCCAGGATGCCGGTATCACGGGCGCGGACGTCTGGCGCGAGTGGACCGTGAAGCGTTACGGCGCCGCGGCGGCCGAAGAGATCGAACGCGCGCTCAAGCCAACCTTCGATATCGTGAACGCGTCGTTCTTCGCGCTGAAGTTCTGGGTGACGAATCACTCGCGCCTGCCCGCGTTCGGCTACGCCGACGGCCACCTGCGAGGGTTCTCTACGGCCAAGTGGTACCCCGACGACCCGCAATTCAAAGAATTGGAGATGCGGCTGCGACATCCGGATGCGGCCATGCTGGAGGAGGTCCTGGCCGAGAAGGACGCGGCCGTGGCGCTGGCCCATCGCGCCCTCCGGCACCTGGAGAACGCCCGCCCGCACCTCGCTGCCGCCCGGTATGGCGATCTCTACTGGCGGCTGGCGCTGCTCGAGCGAACGGCCGTGATCTGGCGGCTGCACGCCGAGGCGTTCTTCGGCTACAAGGTACTGCAAGGCGGCCACAAGGTTCCCGGATTGAAAGGACGCGTGGAGCGCGCCCTACAGGCGCTGGAGCGGCAGGCGGAAGTGAGCGAAGGCGACCCCCGCATCGGCAAGCTGCCGCCCGCCTCGGCCGGGGAGATCCGCGGCTTCGTCACGGACATGCGGCAGAGGCTCGCCTCGGCCGTTGTACCCTAACTCACCGAACTCCGCGCCCCGACGCTGCAGGGTCTTCCGGACCGCGGCGGCACGTCCGTGGCTTCAGTGAAGCTGTTATATAGTTTCAGTGGAGCCGTTACGGAGGGGACCGCCGATGACCAACGGAAGGCGGAGTGCCATTCTGCTGATCGCGCTGGCTGCGCCGCTCACCGCGGCAGGCGGCGCGAAGAATATCATCCTGTTCCTCGGGGACGCGGCCGGCATTCCGACCCTCAACGCCGCCAGTATTCACGGCTACAACGAACCGGGGCGGTTGTTCATCTACCGGATGCCCCACATCGCGCTTTCCGAGACGTCGGCGGCTTCGCAGTGGGTGACCGACTCGGCAGCCGGCATGACCGCCATCGTCACGGGGGAGAAGACGCATAATGGCGTTCTTTCCCAATCCGCGGCCGCACTCCGCGGCAAGAAGGACGGTGAACCGCTCAAGACCATTCTCGAGTACGCCGAGGAGCGCGGACTGTCCACGGGCGTGGTCTCCAACAGCTCCGTGCTCTCGGCCACGCCGGCCGCCTGCTACGCGCACGTCAACGATCGCAAGGACACGGCTGCTGTCTTCCGGAACCTGCTGGCGCCACGGTTCGGCGATGGGATCGATGTCGTGATCGGGGCCGGACGCGACGATGTGCTCGAGGCCCGACGCGGCGCCCGGGCCGCACTCGACAATGCCGGGTTGACGTGGTACGACACGCTCGATTCGGTCCCGCCGCAGGCCCGCCGCGCTACCGTGCTCTTCGACGGGGAGTTCGACCTCGACCAGGCGACGCAGCGCGCCATCGATATCCTCTCCCGCAACGAGAAGGGCTTCTTTCTGATGGTCGAATCCAACCTGCACACCGAAGATCTCATCAGGGGCCTGGACCGTACCGTGGCGTTCGACAAGTCCATCCGGCGGACCGTCGAGAGGATGCAAGGCACCGGCACCCTGATCCTGTTCACGGCCGATCACTCCTACGATCTCCGCATACACGACGGACGCAAAGGCAGACCGCTGCTGGACAGCTCCGACAGGGCCGTCCAGACCGACGACGTGGATACCATTCGTTTGAAAACCGTGCGCCGGGACGACGATCACACCGCCGAGGAAGTGCTCGTGGCGGCTCAGGGACCCGGGGCGGAGCGGGTGCGCGGCGTGTTTCCCAATACCGAAATTTTCCGCATCATGCTCGATGCCTTCGGCTGGAGCCGGCAGCCGCAGAAGGCGGGCCAGGCCAAACGGACGACGGTGGACTGAGCCACTCATGAGATACTTTTTGACCGCACTGGCAATCGCCTTTTTCTGGCAACCGGCGGCAGTGGACGTGCGCCCGGCGCTTTCGACCGAGCCGGTGGGAGAAGATCCCGACGACCCCGCCGTCTGGGTTCACCCGGCCGATCCGCAGCAGAGTCTGATTCTGGGCACGGACAAGGCCGCCGCACCGCAGGGCGCTTTGTACGTCTTCGGGCTGGACGGCAAAATTCGCCAGAAGGTGCCCGGGATCGACCGTCCCAACAACGTCGATGTGGAGTATGGCTTCCGGCTCGGCGGCGAGGCCATCGATATCGCGGTGGTCACGGAGCGCTATAAGCAGCGGCTGCGGATTTTCCGCATCGTGGACGGCGGCGTCTCCGACATCACTTCGCACCATCGCTCCCGGGTCTTCGCGGGAGAGAGCGGCGAAGCCGCCGCCCCCATGGGCATCGCGCTCTACCGCCGGCCCCGGGATGGCGCGGTCTTCGCCATCGTGAGTCCCAAGACGGGGCCGCGCGAAGGCTACCTCGCCCAGTACCGGCTGGAGGACGACGGAAACGGCCGCGTGGGCGTCTCCCTGGTGCGCCGCTTCGGCCGCTTCAGCGGCGGCGGGGAGATTGAAGCGGTAGCCGTGGATGACGCGCTCGGCCATGTCTACTACGCAGACGAGGCGGACGGCATTCACAAGTATCCTGCCGATCCCGATCACCCGCAGGCGGCCCGGGAACTGTCCCACTTCGGCAAAACGGGCTTTTCGGGCGACCGCGAAGGCATCGGGATCTACGCGCGTCCCGACGGAACGGGCTACATCGTCTGCACCGATCAACTCGACGGCGCCAGCCGTTATCACATCTACCGCAGAGAAGGCGCGCCGGAACTCGTGGCCATCATTCGCGGCGGCGCCGACTCGACGGACGGCATCGAGGTGGTCTCGGCGCCTCTCGGGCCGCGTTTCCCGAAAGGTCTCCTGGTGGCGATGAACAGCGGGCCGCGGAATTTTCTCGTGTACGGTTGGGAGGAGATCGCCAGGACTGCCTCGCTCGAGTAACGCCGTTCAGCAGGCGGCTACCTCAAAGCCTACGGTGCGGATGCGTGCCGGCGCGCGTGGGGCGGGTTCCTCCAGGGTGACCATCAGGGTCCGTTCCTTGCGCTCCCGCACGATGATGACCGGCACCGTGCGCTTGGCGCCGCGCAGCGAACGCAGCACGCTCGAGATCTCGCGCGGGCTGGTTACGGCCGTGCCGTCGAGCTTGACGATGACGTCCCCGGCCTTGATGCCCGCCTTCTCGGCCGGCGAGTCCCGCACTACCGAGCGCACCAGCACCCCTTCTTTCACCCCGAAGTACTCCGCTAATTGCGAGTTCAGCGACTCGCTCTCAACCCCCAGCATGCTGCTGCGCCAGGAGAGCGTGGGGCGCGGCGCATCCGGAATACGGGGGATGACGATGTTGGGCATCTCCGGTATGTCGATGGTCCACTCCCGGCCATCCTGGCCGTAGATGACACCGCGCGGCCGCTTGCCGAGCGTGGCGGTGAGGGTCTGGGAGGCACCGTTGCGCCAGACCTCTAGCCTGACCTGGCGGCCGGCTGGCGTTTCCCGCACCATGCGAAGCAGCGATTCCCTCCCCTCCACGCGCTGCCCGTTGTATTCCAGCACCACGTCGCCTTCCTGAATACCCGCCTTGGCTGCGGGGCCGTCCGGCGTGACGCTCTTCACCTCCACGCCGCGCTCCTCGGGCAGCTTCAGCTCTTTAGCGCGTTCGGTATTAACGTCGGCCACCCCGATCCCCAGATAGGGGCCGCTGCCGCCTCTCACGTAGATGCTGCGCGGCGCCGGACGGGGCGGGTTGGGGGGATCCGGCGGCTTGGGCTGTTGCGCCAACAGCGTTCCCGCCGAAATGATAGCGATGACAGTTAGAAATGCGCTTCTCATTGTAAGTTCCCTGCTCTACTGGCGTTTGATGAAGATGGTTCCGCCCGTGCCGATGATGCGCAGCAGCGGACCGCCGCCGTTGAGAACGCCTTCCGCGACGACCTGGGCGCCGCGCACCTGGGTGGTAATCTCGGCGAAGTCGGAAACGATGCGGCGGCTTCCGCCGGACAACTCGTTGGCGGCGTGGATCTTCACACTCAAGTTAGACGGGATGAGAACGGTAATGTCACCTCGGGCGGTGCTCAGGAAGGAGTCTTCAAGCGGCCGGTTGGCGAGCAGTTGGGCCACGATGTTGCCGATGGTAGTGGAAGCGCGGAGGCTGCCCGCCACCTTCGAGAGATGAATGGGGCCGCCGGCGGTTTCGCAGCGCACTCCGTGGGGAGCGGCGCCCACGTGCACGGCTCCGGCCGCGCTCCGCAGCACCAGCATGCCGCGCGCCTCTCCGATTTCGATGCGGCCGCCTCCGGTGCTCACCACCAACTGGGCGCCGGCGCGCCCGATGCGCACGCGGCCGCCGCCCGACTCGGCCCGGGCGTCACCGCCGATTTCGTTCACGTCCACATCGCCGCCGCCGGTTTCGAGCACTGCGTTGCCGCCGATGTGCCGGGCAGTGATATTACCGCCCGCGGTGGAGCAGCGCGCCGAGCCGCGAATTTCGCCGAGATCGATCGCTCCGCCGGCCGTGCGGGCCACCAGGTTGCCCTCCAGGCGGCCTGCATGGATGGCGCCCGCGCCGCTCGCCAGGGTGATGCTGTCCGATGCCAGCCCGGAGGCATTCACGCTGCCCTCCCGGGTGATCACCGCGAGCGCCGGGAGGCTGCGGGGAACCACGAGCTTCAGTCCGGCATCCGCGGCTCCGCCGCGATGAACGGCCAGGAGGTGCTTGCCCGCGGTCTTCGAGAACTTGACGGATACGGATTCCAGGCGGCGGCGCGCCTCGGCCTCTCCCTCCGCCCGGGTGCGGGCCTTCAGTTGCCATCGCAGCCTGGCTTCATCGGCCCCGGTCACCACTACGGCGCCTTCAGAAACGACTTGCAGGCGCGCCTCCGGCGGCAGTGCTTCGACGCCCGTCAGGGTCCGGACCCAGTAGTCGTCTTCACGGGTAACGGCGCTCTGGGCAGCCGCGGGAAGCGCCGCCAGACAGGCCAGAATGCACAGCTTCCGCATGGCTAGAAGGTCCCGATCGAGGCGTTCATCTCGCGCAGCGCGCGCTCGCTCTTCAGCCGGATGTAGCTGTTGCTGTCGCGCTGCACCACTCGCTGCAACAGCCCCACCATGGAGCCGTCGCGGTGCTCTACCAGCAGGTCGATCGAGCGAATCCGCACACCCGGATTTTCATCCGTCAGCAGCACCTGGGCCAGAACATCACGAACCGCCGTATCCGCCGCCACAGGCTTGAGCGCCTCCACGGCCTTCAGGCGCACCGCGGGGTTGGGATCGTTCTGGGCGGCGGTAAGCAGCACCTCCCGCACCATCGGGGTGATGGGCTGGTCCTTCAACAACCCTACCGATTCCACTCGCACGGCGGGGTTTTCCTGCTCCCGCGCCGCGGCCAGCAGCAGCCGGCGGATATCGCCGTCTTCGAGCGGTCCCGAAACCACCCGGCGGCGCGTCTCGTCCACCGCGATCTCCACGCGCCCGGCCGCGGCCGGCCGGATGGACCGGATGGTGGAGTAGACCACGTCGGCGGGTTCCACCGGGATGCGCTCGGTGGGCATGGTCAGGCGTGCGGCGAACCAGCCCAGCGCGATAAGAGCCACCGCGCCGGCCGGCACCCTCACCCTGGAAAGCGAGGCGAACAGGGCCGCAAAGCCCTCGCGGAAGGCCGGCCACACGCCCGCGCGACGAGGGAGGGCCGGCGCCTCGCCGCGGTAGACCGCGCGCATCAGTTCGTGGCGGCACTCGGCCAGCAGCCCGTCCGGCAGCGGCATCTCGCGGGCATCCAGCGCCGCGGCCAGCCGCTTTTGCCGCTCCACTTCGCTCCGGCAGCTCTCGCAGCTTTCCAGGTGCTGCTCGAGCCGCTCCTCTTCCTCCGGCGGCAGTTCGCCGTAGTGATACAGCGGAATCAACGGATGCAATCTCTCGCAGCTCATACAAACTCCCCCAGCATGACACGCATCTTCTGGGTGGCCCGGAACAGGCAGTTCTTGGCGGCTTCCTCGCTGGTGCCCAGCGTTTCGCCGATCTGGCGCAGGCGCAGTCCCTGGTAATGGCGCAACTCGAAGACCATGCGCTCGCGCGGGGTGAGATCCCGCAGGGCGGCATCGATGCGCGCCGCCAACTCACGGTTCATGCAGCTCCGCTCGGGATCGGCCGCGGGGCCGCGTTCCTGGACCAACTCCCCGCGGTCCACCGTGCCCGCGGCGGTCTCCACTACCGTCTGCTCTTCTTTACGCACCTTTCGCTTCCTCAGGTGATCCAGGCAAATGTTGGTGACGATTCTGTAGAGCCAGGTATGGAAACTGCAATCGAACCGAAACGAACCGATATTGCGGTAGACCCGCAAAAATGCCTCCTGATAGACATCCCGGGCATCTTCGGGCGACCGCAGCAGGTTCATGGCCAGGCGCAGCACATCCCGGTCGTAGGCCCGCACAAGCTGCTCGAAGGCGTCCCGGTCACCGTGCTGGACCGCCCGGATCAGGGTTGCTTCGTCAAGTTTCGGGCTCACGAGGGCGCCTGCCGCTGCGGCTCCATCCCGGGCCATCGCTCAGTTGGACGAAGCATAGGTGAAAGGGTACCGAAAAAAGGCGTCAGCCGGGGGCGTGCTCCTCGCGCTTTTTCCGCACGCGCCCGGCGAAGCGCTCCACGTTGACCACCGCCCTCTGATGGGTGCCCTCCGCGATTTTTCCGGCCTCGTCGAAGGCCTCCACCTTGAAATTCACGCGGCGCTCCTCTACTGAAACCACCTCGGCGCGGAAGCTCACCCGCATCCCGATGGGGGTGGCGGAGAGGTGGTAAACGTTCACGTGGGTGCCCACGGTGTCGTTCCCCGGCTCGAGAAAAGGCAGCACGGCGTTGCGGCAGGTGCGCTCCAGGCCGCCGATCAACCTGGGGGTGGCCAGCACGCGGGCGTCCTCTACCCCCAGGAAATCCACCGCCACCTCGCTGGTAACCAGGAAGCCCTCTTCATGTATGGTTCCGATTGGAATCTCTGCCATAGCCTGCTTTCTCCCCCGCATGTGGTCGCGCAGGCGGTCGAGCTGCGCCTTGCGTTTGGCCCATTCCACCAGCCGGCGCACGGAGGGAAAGTGATCGGACAGGATCACCAGCCCCGGGATCAGAAACACCCAGCCGGGCATAATGGGCATAATGAGTCCGAGCAGGCCCAGGAAGACCAATACCCAGCCCCAGAGGTGCCGAACCGCGCTGCTCAATCAGCCCTTCAACCCCGCCAGAACGCCCCGCATGTAGGAGAACGATTTCAGCATCCCGGGCAAAGGATCGCTGCCGTTGATTTCGTACTCCAGGTTGACGCATCCCGTGTAGCCCATCTTGTGCAACTGCTTGAAGATAGCCACCACCGGCATGGCGCCGTCGCCCACGTCGCACTGGCTGGCCTTGTCGGAGAGGGAGCGCAGGTCCTTGATGTGGACGTCGAAGAGCCGGTTGCCGGCCTCCACCAGGCTTTCCACCAGGTCCACACCGGTGCGCGCGGAGTGGCCCAGGTCGATGCACAGGCCGCAGCGCGGGTCCATGTTCTTTACGGCTTTGAGCACCGATTGCGGCGTGGGGAAGTGCTTGTCCTCCGGCCCATGGTTGTGGATGGCGATCTTGATGTTGTACTCCTTGACGAACTTCTCCACCACGGGCAAGCTCTCGTGGGTGGGGGCGCAGACCATCATCGGCATCCCGGTGGTCTTGGCGTATTCGAACTTGCGGCGAATGTCGGCTTCGTCGGTGGTGGGGAAGCTGATGTTGCCGCCGCTCATAATCCGCAGCCCGGCTTTTTCGAAGTCTCTGCGGCCCCGCTGCCATTCGGAAGGCGCAGCCGAGATCCACAGGTGGAACTCCTTGATACTGACGTAGGGAGTCTGCAACTGCCGGATCATACGAATGGCCAGCCCGCGCTGGAACTCGCGCAAGGAATAGGTGGCCACCCCCAGCTTGAATCCCAGGGTGTCGTTCTCGACGGCGGCACCGGCGGCCCCCGCGCTCAGCCCCATACTCATGCCCATGGCCCCGGCGCCGGCCAGGAAGCCGCGGCGGCTGGTCTCCATACTCATCGCTTCTACACTCCTTGGTTGAGGTGGACGGTAAACCTCAATTCTATCCGTTTGACGGGCGCTTCGGCGTGCGCATTTTCGCTGTGGCCCGCGCAATGCAATACAACTCCAGGGACGGGACCGGGCAGCCGCCCGGTTACTCCGTCCGGAGTATAAGGAGCGCCATTTATGGCAGGCAAAAATACAGCCGTCTTTGGGATCTACCGCGACCGGGAGGGGATCGAGGAAGCCGTCGACACACTCCGCGCGGCCGGATTCCGCCAGACCGATATTTCGGTGCTGCTGCCGGACAACACGGGCAGCAAGGATCTCGGGCACCGCAAATCCAGCAAGGCGCCTGAAGGCGCCACTACAGGCGGCGTGGTGGGCGCGGCTACCGGGGGCGTGCTGGGCTGGCTGGCGGGCATCGGCGCGCTGGCCATTCCGGGAGTGGGGCCGTTCATCGCCGCCGGCCCCATCGTGGCGGCGCTGGCCGGCGCCGGCGCCCTGGGGATCACCGGCGGCGTCGTCGGCGCCCTGGCCGGCATGGGACTGCCGGAGTACGAGGCCAAGCGGTACGAAGGACGCATCCGCCAGGGCGGGCTGCTGCTCTCGGTGCACTGTGACAACAGCGACTGGGTGCGGCGCGCAAAAGACGTGCTGCGGCAGACCGGTGCGGAGGACATCTCCTCGGCCGGCGAGGCACGCGCCGATTTTGCCGCCTCCGAGAAACCCGTGCCGCGCACCCGCACGGCGGGTAGAAGCGATCCGCTGGCAACCGGGGAGCCGGGCGTCGAGGAGCACCCGGCGGAGATTCATACCACGGAAACCCACACCACCGAGACACGCCCGCGGGACAGCCTCACCGAGGACGTAGATCGCACCCTGGACCGCGACCGCCGGCCGCCGCGCCGGTAGGCGTGCTACGCGGCGGGCCGCACCGCCAGCGCCTCCAGCGCCGTGTAATCCCGCAACAGGTCCGCCGGGTCGTCGTAGACGGCTACGCACCCGGCGGCCCGCAGGTCCGACTCCGCAAAGCCGCCGCAGCGCAGCCCGATCACGGGAGACCCCAGCCGCACGGCGGCTTCGGCATCGTACGGTGAATCGCCGAATATCACCAGCTCTTGCGGGCGCAGTTCCAGCCTCGAGATGGCCGCGCGGAAGATATCGGGGAAGGGTTTGCTCCGGGCCGCATCGTCGGCAGAGGTGTAGGCATGGATCAGGCTGCCAACGTCGAGTAGGTCGATGTAGTGCTCCACCTCGTCCTCCGGCGAGGAGGAGGCCAGCGCGATGCGCAGACCGTTGAACCGGGCGCGCTCGAACAGTTCCTTCACCTTGGGGAACGGGCGCACGCGGCCCAGGTACTCCCGGCGGAAGAGGTTGTCGCGATATTCGGAGATCTCCTCGCCGCGGCGCTCCACTTGCTCCGGCGGCAGGAAGACGGGCATGAGTTGATCGCCGCCCTTGCCGATCTGAGCGCGCACCTCCTCGAAGGAGACTTCCCGGCCGAAACGGCGCAGGGTTTCCTGCCACGCGCGAGCGTGCAGGTCCACCGAGTCCACCAGCGTACCGTCCACGTCGAAGACGAATCCCTTGGTCATCGGCCTGTCCGGTGCAAGCCGATGGCCACCGTCTTCAACGACCGGGATACCAGCGCAGCCCGACGTAAGCTCCGGTGAAGGTGCCCCGCATGAAGTGCTCTTCCCGGGGCGAGGTGCGGAAGTGGAAGCCGCGCGCCCCCACCATGAACTCGTAAGAACCGCCGCAGTAGGCCACGAAGGCGTCCGCGTCGAGCACCGCGGGCCGGTTGGGCAGAGCGAAGCCGCTGGCCTTGGCCTCCACGCGCCACTTGCGCGACAGGAATTTCTCCACCCCCAACCCGAACGTAGGATAGACAAACGTGTGGGAGCCTTCCGCCACGTTGTTGATGAAATTGCCCTTATCGTCCTCGGTAGGTTTCAGCGGTGCGTTCAGGGTGTAGCGGATGGTGGTGAACTGCATCTCCCACAATGTTTTGATACGGATGCTGCGGAAGTTCACGGGGAACGGCCAGGAGAGATAGTCGAACGAGATCTTGGCGTTCTGGAGCGTGTACCCGGTGGAGAGGTAGTCGCCCGGCTCGTAAACCGTATCGAATATGGCGAGGTCGCCGGGCGAGGTGGTGTTTCCCTGCCCCTGGGTGCGGAAGTAGGAGAAGCGCAGAGTATGGTTACTGCCGGCGGGCAGGCTCAGAGTCACTCCGGGGACCGCCTGCCGGTTGTTGCGGGCGAAATCGAGGTTAGCGTTGCCGCCCTGGGGTACGGCATCGCCGTTACGCAGCTTGGGTTGCGCCGGAGTGAGCCAGTACTGGAGGGCGATCGATCCCGCGCCGTCGCTGGTATACGGCCGTCCCTCGGTAGGATCGGCCTGCGGCTTCGGAGCAGTTGGCGGCGCGGGTTGCTGGACGGCCTGGCCGGCGGGGGCCTGAGCGTCGTCCGCGGAAGCCGCCGGCCCGCCCGCGAGGAGCAGGAGGCCGGCGCACAACACGATGAAAAAATTAGACCTCATGAGTACCACCAGAAGAAACGCTAGTTTAGCATCATAGCGGCTGGCGCCATGGGGGTTATCCCGAGATGCGCCACACGGAATCGCCGCGGTTCGCGCGCGCCGCTCGAGGGCGACGCGCACCACCGGGTTCGGCGCGCTAGTTCGGGCGCGGTATGGAGGGATCGGGGCCGGGATTCCCCGGTTGTGGGTCGAGCGCCAGGCCGCCGCCGGTAATCTCCTGCGCGGGGTCGCCGCCGGCCATCTCCTGGGCCACGATGAGGCGCCACCCCGCAACGCGGAGCGCGGGCAGATTCAGCGCAAACAGGCCGGCCGCAGCCAGGGCCACGGCGCCACCCAGGGCCACCGTGATTGGCGCACCGAACCGCGCCGCCAATAGACCGGCGAGCAGCGATCCCATGGGCGCCATCCCCATGAACATCATGGAGTAGGCCGCCATCACGCGCCCGCGCAGGCGATCCGGCGACATGCTCTGCACGAGCGTATTGGAGGATCCCATCTGGAGCATCTGGCAGAAGCCCACCGGCACCAGCAGCGCCACCGAGAACCAGAAGTTGCGGGATGCGGAGAAGGCCATCAGGAGGGCTCCGAAACCGGCCGCCGCCAGCGCCACCACGGTGCCGAGCCCGTGGACCTCCTGCCGCGCGGCCAGCAGCAGCGCGCCGGCCACCGCCCCTACGCCGCTCGCGCCCATCAGGATGCCCAGCCCGGCCGGACCCCGGCCCAGCACTTCGTCGGCGAAGATGGGCATCAGCACGATATAAGGCATGGCGGTGATGCTGATGGTTCCCAGCAGGAGCAACAGGGCCAGGATGGGCGGATTTTGCGCCACGAAGCGAAATCCCGCGACGGCGTGCTCCAGGGCGGGACCCTCAGGAGGCCGCCGTACCGGTGCGCGGACGTTCATCATGAGAAGGCCCGTCAATACCCCGCTGTAGGACAGCGCGTTGATCAGGAAACACCACCCCTCCCCGAACCAGGCCACCAGCAGACCCGCCACCGACGGCCCCACTACGCGAGCGCTGTTGAACATCGAGGAGTTCAGTGCGATCGCGTTCACCAAATCGGCGCGCGATACCATGTCCACAACAAAGGCTTGCCGTGAAGGGATGTCGACGGCGTTGACACAACCGAGCAGCGCGGCGATGACGAACAGGTGCCAGACTGCGACCACCCCGGAGAGCGTCAGGGCCGCCAGCGTGCCGGCCAGCAGCATGGAGGCCGACTGGGTGGCGATCACTACGCGGTGGCGATGGAAGTGGTCCGCTATAATGCCGCCCGCGGGTCCCAACAAAAATACGGGGATCTGCTGGGTGAACCCGATGGCGCCCAGCAGCACCGCCGACCCGGTAAGCCGGTAGACCAGCCAGGCCTGCGCCACGTTCTGCATCCAGGTGCCGGTCAGGGTGATGAGCTGCCCCCCGGCGAAGAGCCGGTAGTTGCGATAGCGCAGGGAGCGGAAGGCTACCGGCAAGCGCATCTCAGCTCCGCGGGCGGCGCCGCTGCGCGCCGTCTGCATTCCACCATCGGATTCCGTCCATGCACACTGATTCCAGGCTAATCCCTCCTGGCAGCAGGGCGCGAGTTTGCGGTACAACGGGGTGTCGCATAGATGACACTCCCTGGTGCTACACGGCCATGCCATGCGCTACAGCACAAACCTGCACCCGCGCGCTCGCGCCCGGCATCCAACTTGCACAGGGAGACTGCAAGATTCGGGATGGAGTCCTCTACGCGGGTTCGCCATGAACGAATCTCAGACGAGGAGGAATCATGAAGACTGCGGTCGTTCTTATGCTTTCCATGGCGGCAATCTCCTGCGCGCAGGACAAAAAAGCCGAAAATCGGGCTGAAAGCAGCGCCAAAGAGAAGAAACGCCTGGAATCGGTGACCTGGGATCTGACCAACCACAAGCTTACATGGGTCGTGCAGCGGGGCACGGAGAACAATGGTCAGTTCGTCGTCAAGCAGTCGGACCGGTACGAGATCACTCCCGACGACGCAGTGATGTCCTTCGCCAACGAGAAGCGCGGATTTACCAAGGAAGAGGCCGCCTCCCTGCACCGGCTGCTCGATACCCTGAGCCTGTATTGCGCCGAGAGCGTGATCTGGTGGAACCAGGGTGAGGGCGAGCGGCTCGACGGGACACCCTCCCGCCGCGAGACCACGCCGCACCACCAGAAGCAGCCGGAGCCCGGCCGGAAACAGCGCGTTGAGCAGGAGCGCAAGCCCGCCCTGCCGGCAGGCAAATCGGTGCTGGTGGCAAAAACGCGGTAGCACTCATTCGGCAGCCGGGGGGAGCGGTGTCTCGGGCGCTCCCCCCGGAACCGTTTAAAGCTGAGTGGTAGTTCCCACCCCCGCCTTCCGCACCGTAACGTTCCCTCGGCCGGTGGCCAGATGAATGGACGGTCCCTCCCCGACTTTCCCCTTCAATGTAGCGGAGCGTCCCTCGGTTTCCTTCTCGAGCGGCGGTCCGAAGTCGTTGATGGCTTCGCCCTGCTCGGTGGATGCGGTCAACTGGAAGGCCGCTTTTGAAGGCAGCGTCAGCTCGATGCGGCCGGAGCGCGAACGGGCCTCGATGCGCGCGAGCGGCAGGCGGCCGGGCCGCAGTTCGATGTCGCCGCGTTCGGTTTCGAGTTCCAGCGCCTGGGTGAATTCCTCGATGCTGACGTCGCGCGAGGTGGTGGTGAGCCGCACAGGTCCCACCAGGTTGCTGGCCTTGAAGCCGCTCAGGTTCATGCTGATGTGTCCGGGCAGGGCCTCCACCCGCAGCTCCGTGTTGCGGGATTCGAAGCGCAACGGCTTGGCGAGGTTCTTGAATTCCAACGCGCCGCCGTAAGCGCCGCTGATGACTACCTGGCCGAGGATGTTCTCCAGCTCGATGTCGTTTCCGCGCCCGCTTTCGAGGTCCAGGTTGCCCTTGAGATCCACGGCTCTCACCAGGTTGCTGCGGCGCAGCTCGACGCGCGCGTTGCCGCCGATACGGTAGAGCCGGACGTCGGCGCGGTCGGCCGTGATCTCGACGTCGCCGTCCAGGTCGGTCAATTCGTAGTCGCCGCCGCGACCGCGCATCTCCACGCGCACGCCACGCGGCACCGTGACCTCCAGATCCACCGACATCCGCAGATCCTCGGCGACGCGTTCCTGGTTGGTGCGCACAAAAGCGCTGTCTCCCTCGATGGCGATTTCAAGCGGCGTGTTGCGGTGGGCGCGGTTGGCGTCGGCGCGGGTGAGCGCGCGCACGGTCTTGTGGCCCTCCGCCCGGACCTGGTTCACGTCCGACCCGGTAACCCGCAGGTTGCCCCTCCGGTTCTCAAAGACCACCCGGCGGACATTGGCGACATCCCGTGTGGCCGAGATGGGGAAATCGTACGGCTGGCCGAACACCCGCACTCCGCGCAGGGCGAAACCGAAGCCGTGCCGGTGCGCCGAGTAGATCGCGGAGCCGGCCAGGCATATGAAGACGATCAGCACCACCTCTCCTCCGCTGAGCCCGCCGCGCTGCGGCGTGCCGCGCAGATAGGAGACCACCACCTCCACGATGCGAATAGCTCCCCAGGCAATCAGTAGAAAAGGCCAGTAGACCGCGATCAGCTCCGCTAGCGGGAGCTGCGGGCGCAGGTTGTAGATCAGGAACAACACGCCCAGCAGGATGAGGATCAGCGGTCCGGCGATCGATCGGCGTCTCATGGTACGGGTTCTCCTAGCGTGAATCGCTGCCCAGGGGCGGGCCGGGCGGGGGCGGCTCGTACTGCGGCCGCGTCTCGCGCCCCAGCAGCGTCATCACGCCGAACACAATCAACAGCACGGGCCAGGTCTGGCCGAAGGAAGAGCGGGTGAAGTGGTCGGCGGCGAACAGCACACCGACCGTAACCAGGGTCACCGGCCCGCGCAGAGCGCGGATCAGTTCAGCGGCCCTCATGGCTCACTTCCCTTTCCGGCTCCTGGGGGCCCAGGCGCGCATAGAGCATCCACACCCCGGCCAGAATCAGGAGCACCGGCCAATAGCGCACCAGGTGGCGGAAATGGAGGATGTCCAGGGTGTTGAGCAGCAGCAGAACGCCCAGCACGATGAGCACAACCGCGCCGGTGGGGAAACCTCCGGCGTGCCGCCCGTGCAGGTTGACGAGGCTGGAAAACTCGTCCACCGGTTCGCCGGCCCGCCGCTTCTTGGCCGTGTGATAGGCCTCCAGGGCCATGTAGAAGATCCAGGCCACCAGCAGCATGCCGAAGACCGGCTCCAGGCCGTTGGCGCCGGAATCCAAAATACTCACCAGCAGGCCGAAAATGACCGCGTGCACCAGGCCCTTGGCATACTGGCCGTTGTAGATGGCGCCCACCCCGGGGATAAAACCCAGCATGCAGGCCAGCCCCGGGGAGACGTCCTGCGGCGAGCCGGAGGGCGGCAGCGCGGCGCGGGCGGTCTGGCCCGCCGCCCGGCCGATAGCGGGCGCGTGCTCTTCACAGTAGATCACCCCTTCACGCGGGCGCTGGCACTCGGCACAGAGCGGCCGGCCGCAGATGCGGCAATACGCCGCGGCGGGTGTTTCCGGATGATTGATGCAGTTCATTGCGTATTCCCCTCGTTCTTCATGGTTCTACCGCCGTCCCTGCCGGCTGGCTCGTTCACCGGAAGGCGGCGCTCGTCGGGCGGCGGCTCCTCCGGGTACTCGGCGGCTTCCTGCTCCTGCTGCCGCCACTCACGTACCGTGGCCTGTATTTGATAGACCAGCCGTAAACTCTCGTAGTACTTCACGGTGCGCTGCCAGGCGTCGTAGACGCGGTCGTCCAGCGCGGCCCACACCGCGGTGGGGCTGAGGTCCCGGGGACTCAACTGCCGCACCGGTTTGACGAACTTGGCCAGCATGGCCAGCGACAGGATGGTCATCGCCATCCCCATGGCCAGGCGCGGCTGCAGCAGCGGGTGCCAGAGGGCGCGCAGGCGGCTGCGCAGTCCCGCTCCCGCGCCCGCATGAGCCCGCGCCCAGGGCGGATCGAAGAGGATGCGGGTCACCAGTTCCGGCGGCGGCTCGACGGCAGCGGCACGGGCGATGAAAGAGTGGCCCGCCGCAGCATCCCGGGCCAGTTCCGCGCAGCCCGGACATCCGGCCAGGTGCGCTTCCAGCGCCGCCCCGGCCGCCGGATCAAGCGTGCCGTCCACCAGGTCGCAGATGTAGACTTCCGCTTCCGCGCAGTTCATACCAGCAGCTTGTGCTTTCTCAGGATGCGGGCCAGTTCCGCCCGCCCCCGGTTCAGCCGCGACTTCACGGTCCCTACCGGAACATTCAAAATCATCGCGATTTCGCGATATTCCATATCCTGCAAATCGCGCAAAATCACCGCCTCCCGCAAATCCGGGGAGAGCTTCTGCAATGCCGCCTGAAGCACCTCGCCGGCTTCCCTGCCCGCCAGCGCGCGATCCGGCCGGGCAACGGTTTCCGAACTCTGTTCGAGCAACACAAGGCGCTCCTCGATAGAGTCGGTAACTCGATCCTGGCGCGTGCGCCGGTAATGATCGATGAGCAGGTTGCGCGTGAGGCGGGCCAGCCAGGTGGCAAAGACACCCTCGTTGGCCCGGAACGTCTTCAGGCTGCGAAACACCCGAAGGAAGACCTCCTGGGTAAGGTCCTGCGCCTCGGTATCGCGGCCGGTGAAGCGATAACAGAGACCGTAGACGCGGCGGGTGTGCGCCCGCACGAGGTCTTCCCAGGCGGCTTCATCGCCGTTCAAACAGCGAGCCACCAGGTTTGTGTCCAGATCCGAACCAGGCTGCAAATTCTTGCTTCCGCACCACCCCGAAGCAACCAGGCCTCGAGCTTGCCGGGCGGCGCCGGGCTCCAGGACCATGGTTGCGCTTGCCATCGCTCGCTCCTCCGTGCAGCGGGGGCGGATCGTCAAATCCGCCTCTCACATTGAAGAAACGAGGCTTTATCATGATATGTTCAATTCTTCGTGGGTGCCACACCCCTGGGTGTACCGCCCCCCCCTGGAGGAGAGCCTGATCGCCAAGCACTGGAAGTGGGCCGCCGTGATCGCGGTCGCCGCCGCAGTCGTCCTGCTGGCTTGGTGGGGAGTTCGCGAGCGAGGTTTCGACTGGGCCGTCTTCTGGTCTACCTTGAGGGAACTGCGGTGGGGTTGGGTGGCCGCTTCGGTCGCGCTGGCGCTCTCCACCTACCTGGGCAGGGCCCTGCGCTGGCGGGTGCTGATGCAGCCGGTGAAGGCGGACCCCAGCTTCTGGGGGATCACCTCCGCGACCATGATCGGCTTTGCGGCGATCACGGTATTCGGGCGTCCCGGCGAGTTCGTGAGGCCCTACCTGATCTCGGCCAAGGAGCGGGTGCCGCTATCCTCGCAGCTTGCCGCCCTGCTGCTGGAGCGTATCTACGACCTGATGATGGCCCTGGTGCTGTTCGGTTTCGCTCTGAGCCGGGTGCGGTATTCGGAGGTCCAGGCGGGCCCGGCGCTGAGCTGGGTGCTGGCCACCGGAGGATGGGCGGCGGGCGCCATCGGGGTGATCTGCCTGGTGGTGCTGGTGCTGATCCGCAACTTCGCCACCCCCATGCGCGACCGCCTGCTGGCGGCCTTGCGCTTTCTGCCGGAGAAGCGCTTTGCGCGCGCCGAGCAACTGGTGAACGCCTTCGTACAGGGGGTGGAATCCACCCGCAGCCGGCAGGCGCTGGTGCTGCTGACCTCCTACACCGTCCTGGAATGGATCCTGATCGCGGGCAGCATCATGACGGCCGTGCGGGCCTACGGCTCCGTACTCCCCTTCGGGCTGGTAGACGTCTTTATTTTCATGGGGTTCCTGGCGTTCGGGGCGGTTATCCAGATACCCGGTATCGGCGGCGGCGTGCAGGTGGTCTCGGTGCTGGTGCTGACGGAACTGTTCCGCATCCCGCTCGAAGCGGCCACCAGCGTGGCCATGGTTCTGTGGGTGATTACGTTTGTAGTAGTGGTGCCGGTCGGCTTGATATCGGCTCTGGCCGAAGGCCTGAATTGGAGCAAGTTGAAGCAGTTGGAGCAGGAGGTGCAGCGGTGAAGTGCCCGTTTTGCTCGCACATCCAGGATCGCGTCGTGGATTCGCGGGAAAGCAAGGAGGGAGATGCCATCCGGCGCCGCCGGCAGTGCCTGGCCTGTGAGCGGCGTTTTACCACCTACGAGCGCATCGACGAAGTACCGTACATGGTGATCAAGAAGGACGGCCGCCGCGAGAAATTCGACCGCCAGAAAGTGCTCACCGGATTGCTGAAAGCCTGCGAAAAGCGGCCCATCGGCATGGGACGGCTGTCCGAGATCGTGGACGAAGTGGAAAGCAAGGTGGCGGACTCGCCGGATCGCGAACTTTCTACTACGGAAATAGGAGAATTCCTCATGGAGCAGCTCCGAAACCTGGACAAAATCGCCTATGTACGTTTCGCCTCCGTTTACCGTGATTTCCAGGACGAGCAAGCCTTCGTCAACGAGATTCGGAAGCTGGCGCCGCAGAAGCCGGTGATGTGATTCGCAACATCCGAAGAAGCTGCCGATGTGATCTTCAACACTCACGCGGGGTTCCGCGCGGACAGGGCGGAATCCCGAATATGGCCTTCAGTGGGCATTCCCTGTAACCACGAAAAGTTCTGAAACATCTTTAGAATTGGGACTTAACTTTCTCCGGGATTGGTGTTATGATCAGTCGAAGCGCCCGGAAAAGGAACCCTAAGGTTGCTTTCCTTGTCTTTCCGGCTGGGCCAGCAATTCGAAAAACGTTCAACTGACACCCCAAGAGCAAGCCGGCAGCACGGTTCGACTGATTGCGCTTGTCCGAGGGGGAGGTGAGCCTTAGTGGATCATTTCGAAGATCAATACCTTGCCGACACTCCCAAATCCCTTGGTCTGAGTTTCGAGGAAGAGGGCAAGTTTTTCGACCCGGAGGCCGCGCACGAGGACTTCCTGCACACCCCAGTGGCGGAGGAGTCCATCTATACGGACGATCCGGTTCGAGTGTACCTGCGCGAGATGGGCGCCGTTCCTTTGTTGACCAGGGAGGGCGAGGTGGACCTGGCGCGCCGGATGGAACGAGGCAAACTGCGGATGCAGAAGGCCATCAGCCGGTCGCCCCTGGTTCAGCAGGCGGTGGTGGAGCTGGCCGAGCAACTCAAAAAGGGCGCGCTCGAACTGGACGGGCTGGTGGAAATCGGCGACGTGGAGGAGGGCACCCCGGCCGACTTCAAGAAACGCGCCGAGTTGATGAAGTTGTTCATGGATACGGTGAGCGCCCACCGCCGGCTGCAACAGCTCATTGAAAAGCTGGATGCCGCCCCGCTGACCAACAAGCGGTCCCGCAAGAGGCTTTGCGGCAAGCTCAACCGGGCGCGCGTCGAGACCTCCACGGCGATCCGCCGCATCCCCTTCAAACCCGTGAAATGGAAGGAGTTCTCCCGGGAAATCGAGCGTGCCGTGGAGGAGTTGAGCCACCTGGACAACGAGGCGCGCAAGATCGACCCGCGATCGGGGCCCGTGCAGCAGCAGCGGCTGCGTGAACTCAAGCGCGAGATCCGCCGGCGTGAGGCCTCGGCGGTGGCGTCGCTTACGGAACTCAAGCACACCCTCACGGTGATCCGCCACGGCGAGCAGGAAGCCGAGCGCGCCAAGAAGGACCTGGTGGAAGCCAACCTCCGGCTGGTGGTTTCGGTGGCCAAGAAGTACGTCAACCGCGGCCTGCACCTGCTGGACCTCATCCAGGAGGGCAATATCGGGCTGATGCGCGCCGCCGACAAGTTTGAATACCGCCGCGGCTATAAGTTTTCGACCTACGCCACCTGGTGGATCCGGCAGGCCATCACCCGCGCCATCGCAGACCAGTCCCGCACCATCCGCATCCCCGTGCACATGAACGAGTCCATGAACAAGTTCCTACGTGCATCGAGGGAGCTGGAGAAGGAACTGGGCCGTGCTCCGACAAATGACGAAATCGGCCGCCGGATGGACATCCCGGTCGAAAAAGTGCAGAAGCTCAAGACGATTTCCCGCGACCCGGTGTCGCTGGAGACTCCTGTGGGCCGCGACGGCGAGTCCGCCCTGGGCGACCTGATCGAGGACCGCTGGGTGGGGTCGCCGGTGGATGCGGTGATCGAGGCCAACGTGCGGGATGAGACCGCCGGCATCCTGAAGACCCTCTCCCCGAAGGAAGAGAAGGTGATCCGGATGCGGTTCGGCATCGGCTGCGAGCGCGAGCACACGCTCGAGGAGATCGGCCAGGAGTTCGACGTGACCCGGGAACGGATCCGGCAGATCGAAGCCAAGGCCCTCCGGCAGCTCCGCGCGCCCGAGCGCGCCCGCCGGCTTCGCGCACTCATGGCGGCGCGGTAATCGCGCGCCGCCCCCTCAGCCTGTAGCCACCCATACAAAGCGCTTTCCCGACGACAGAAAATTCTGTTGTCGGACTGCCTGTCTCCGGGATATGGTCTCTCCTACCAGGAGAGTATTTATGGCCACCCCGGGTGTTGCAGTTCCCCTATTTCGAAAAGACGGCAAGTTGCTGGCGGATCTCGCGGACGCCACGCTGGAGGTGCGGGGCCTCGATTCGCTCGAGGTCGCGCGTGCCCTGGTGGAAAACCGCCCCTTTCCGCCGGGCGCCATCCGGCTGGGCTCGATAGCGGCATCCGTGGCGGGCGGCGGCGAGTTGAAGCTCGCGGCTCTCAACGGACAGGCCGTAACGTTCCGCGGATCGGCACAGGGCGGCGGGGCTTTAGGCGTGTACTCCACCTCCGCCGACCTGGTGGAAGATGTCGGGAGCGAAGACGGCATCGTCAACAACGCCATCGCCTTCCCCGACTCCGGCACGGACCGTTACCTGGCTCTCCGATGGCACTATGATGTTAACGGCGCAGCCGCCGGCGCCCTGGCGCTCGGGCACGTGGCCGTGAAGTTCGGCATGGAGGGATCCAGCGCCGGCAAGTTCATCACGATCCGGCGTTTTGAGACTGATCCCAACGCCAGGGACGGCGTGCAGGGCCTGATCGACGCGTGGACTTTGCCCTCCCGGATTGGCGGCCCGGCGGATATCCCTGCCGGAACCTGGATCGTGGCCGAGGTGGATGGCGGCTTCAAGGCCAGCCTGGGCGCCACCGTGGGGCTGGACTACAGTTGGGTTCGCGCCACGCGGCTGAACGAGCTTTCCGGCGTCCTGGGGCTGCGCATCCAGGCCGCCGTGGAGGCCACTCTGGGATTCGAAGCCGCCGGGAAGTACGCCCTGATGGTCTCCCGCGAGTCCCTCGACCCCAATACCCGGGTCGTTCGCCTGCGGCTGCACAAGCTCGCCAAGAAGGGCTGGAACTTCGCCTTGCACGCCGCTGCCGGCCTCGAGCCCAGGACAGACGGCCTGCTGCCGGAGAGCATGGAGGAATTCCTATCCGCCATACTCGGGGTTCACGGGGCGCAGATTGTCGAGTACCTGGGCGAAATCCGCCGCTGGACCGATCCGCAGACGCCCCTGAACACGCTGGCCGGGGATTTCCTCGTCGAACTGGCCAAGAAGCAGTTCGCCGAGACGTTCCGGAGCAGCCCGCAGGAGGCCTACGGCAGGGCGCAGGCGAAAATCCTGGAGTTTCTCGACCGATGGACCAGTCCGCAACTCGGGCACCGCGCGGCCACCCTGCTGTGGTCCCTGATCGGCCGCCGGGAGGAACTGGCAGAACTCGAACCCACCCTGCGGGCTCTGGCGGCAGGCGATGCCGAAGCCATCCGGACCATCATCCGAGGCGTGCTTGCGAGGGCCGAAGCCGTTCCGGGCCCGGCCCGCGGCTTCCTGGAAGCCGTAACCCCCATGAACGCGCTGGCCGCCATCGATCGCATCGCCGATATCGAGCGCATCCGGGGCGCCGCGCAAAACGCTCTCGACATCCTGGATGGCAAGGTGCTGAATGAGCTGGTCGACTACGCCGTCGAGCGGTTCGGTATCCGGCAAATCCTGGAAACGGATTTCGACGAACTCGATAAGCGCCTGAAGGAGCGGCTTAGCGCGTTTCTGGGGCGCGTGATCGACCGCAGTTCGCTCGAGGAACTTCGCGCCGCCTTGCGCGCCGTTCTGGCGAAGGCGGACGACATTTACGCAGCCATTCGCGAAGCCGGCAGCCGGCGCTACGAGGCCAGCTTCCTCTACAACTACCAGAGCGCCACGCCCAAGGAGGCGCTGGTGGACGTAAGTTTCGATTTTGGCCGCAACCCCGACCTCGGACCGGTACTCCGCAACGCCATCGCGGGCGACTTCGCCAGCGACGGTCTCTTCACCCGCCCCATCGACGGCGTCACCCTGCACGAAGGCCGCCTCACCCACGGGATCACCCGCCGGTCCTCGGTGGAGATCAACCTTCCCTACTTCCGCAGCGACACCGGCAGCATCACCCAATCGCTGGCCGCGTTCGAGGTGCGGGCCGAGGGCAGCCGCATCACCCTGGACAGCTCCAACGAGATCTTCCGCCGGGGTCGCTGGGCGGGCCGCCTGGCGCTCATGATGGACATTCCCGCCGCCGCTCGGCAGGGCGTGCACCGCTTCGCGGACCGGGAGGAACTCGAGGACGGGATGGCCATATCCTACAGCTTCCACATCGCACGGAAGGCGTTGCGCACGGTGCAACTGGAGCGCCAGTTGCGCCCCATCGTCGAGACCTATCTGCCGGGAGAGTTCGGCGATGAGAAGGCAACCCTGGCGGAGTGGGTGTGGGACCTGGATAAACTCGCCGATGCCGTGGAAAACAACGGCACCGGCCTGATCGGGAACGCCCTGCTCTCGCTCGACGTGAGCATGCCCGGCCGCGTGCTGGCCGGATGGTGGAACGCGCCCGCCGACTCGAAGGACCCCGCCTGGCGCGCTCTCTCGAAAAACATCCAGCAGGCCTTGCGGCGGCTGGTGCCGTACGTCTACTTTCAGGACCTCGATCGGTACAAGGGACAGAACGCGGCCGCTTGCGCGGTGATGCTCTACAGCTCGCTTCCGCCCGCTAACTCCGTGCAGGTGGAAAACGGCCAGGTTCGGTTCGACACCGGAAAGTCCTACTACTGGAACTTCCTCGACGAGCGTCCCGAAGGCGACCTCACCCTCATGATCGGCAACCGCCTCACCGACAACGCTCTCGTGCTGCGCATGGACGAAGCGCATGAGCTGCTCGCTAACACGCCTGGGCTGAAATCGCACGCCGGTTTCTACTCTCCGGGCGAGTTCAGCGACGTCAAGCTCGCGGGCAGCACCGGCGTGGGTCGTATGCTGTTGCGCGACAGCCTGTTGTTCGTGGAGGCTGAAGTTATAAAAGGCGCGGTCGACGCCGGCCTTAGCATCGCGCGCTTCCGGCAGTCTCGCAACGACGAGCAGGCCATCGAAGCGCTCGACCGCTTTGGTGCCCGCATCGTGGAGACCTTCAACAAGCGCCTGACCAGCCTCTTCGATGCTCCCGATGCACCGCAACTCCTGCGCAACCTGGGGTTGATGGTCTTTCTGGAAGTATCCCGCGCCCTACACTCGCCCTTAGGCGCTGTGCGCCCGGCGGCGAGGCTGGAAGTCCGGGTACTGCGGGACGGCGCGCCATTCCCGCCGCTCGGCTTCCCGGACGAACTGCAAATCGATCCGGCCGACGTGTTGATCGCGCAGCCGATCCTCAGCGCGGCCTGACGTCAACGCAGCCCGCGAGACTTGAGGAAGTCGATCAGGGCGGCGGGATCGTCGCTGCCGATCTCGTCCACCCCGGCTTCGATCAGGCGCTCCCATTCAGCGGGCTCGTTGCTGGTCCAGGAGAGGACCGTAAGACCGGCATCGTGGGCGGTCCGCACGACCTCCGGGGTGATGAGCCGTTGATTCAGCGCCACCACCTGCGCGCCGGCCTGGCGGCACTTCTCGACGAACTCGTTGGGCCAGCGGGTGCAGATGGCCGCCAGCCGCAGCGACGGATCGAGACGCTTCACGGCGCGCAGCAGCGCCAGATCCGAACACATCACCGTGACCCGCGCCTCCAGCCCGCGGCGGCGTACGGCATCCACCAGCAGGCGCGCGAACTCGCCCAGCGGCGGAGCGTTCCGCGGCCGCCGGGGAAAGCTCTTCGGTTCGATGGTGAACCGGAAATCGCCCTGGCCGGCGAGCGCCAGCACCTGGTCGAGAGTGGGAATGCGCGCTCCCGGTACGGGCCTCTGCTTTGGAAACTGCGGATGCCGCAGGGAGCCGCAGTCCCATCGCCGCACCTGCTCGAGCGAGAGTTCACGAATCAGGCGGCTGCCCCCCGGCGCCTTGCAGATGGACGGGTTGAGGGCCTGGTCGTGCGATACCACCAGGACGTTGTCCCGGGTGGCGACCACGTCGAGTTCCACCGCGTCCACGCCCGCCCGAATGGCGTATTCGAACGCAGGCAGCGTATTTTCGGGCAGCACCGCCCGGGCGCCGCGATGCCCGTGCACCGCAATGCGCGGCGCCGCGGCGGAGAGTGCAGCGGCCAGCGCCACGAGCAGCGCCGGTCGCGTAAGCACCGGCCTCACCTATGCCCGCGCGAGTTCCGCGGCGTGGCTGTGGATCTTCCGCACGGCCGCGGCAACCTGGTCCATATCGCCGCGCGGTCCCAGCAGCATGTTCTGGGTCAGCCAGACGGCTTCACCGCAGAGGCGTGCGTTTTGCGGGCACTCGTTCTGCTCCTCCCAGCGGGACAGCCGCTCCTTCGGGAAGATGCGCTGATAGCCCTTCGACTGGATGGTGTTCTTCAGGAAGGGCTCCTTGTTCAACTGCGAGTAGCCGCCGGAAGCGGGGATGCCTTCCGCCGCCAGCGCCTTGAGGAACTTCGCGCGCGGCAGACCGGCGAACTTCTCCGCATCGTAGCGGAACATGTAGAGGTGGTAGGCGTTGCGCGTGCAGCCCTCGTACAGGCGCGCGGGCTGGATGCCCGGGATCTCGCGCAGCATGCCGGAAAGGTAGGCCGCGTTCTGCTCGCGCGTTTTGGACTGCCGTTCGAGGCGCGTCATCTGGGCCAGCAGCATGGCGCCCTGGAACTCGGTCATCCGCAGGTTGAGGCCGCGTGAAACGTAGGAGAAATCATAGCCCGAGGTGCGGCGCCCGCGGCTGTTGTTGTGATAGGCGAAGCATTTTTCGATCAGATCCGGATCGCTGGAGAGCACAGCCCCGCCTTCGCCGGAGTTGAGGTTTTTCGAAGCCTGGAAGCTGAAGCACCCGGTAGCCCCGATGCTCCCCACCTTGCGGCCGCGCCACTCGCCGAGGTGCGCCTGGCAGGCGTCCTCGATGACGGGGATCTTGCGCCGGTTGGCCAGCGCCATGATGGCGTCCATCTCCGCCGCCGCGCCGCCCAGGTGTACCGGGATGATGGCAGCGGTGCGGTCCGTGATGGCGGCTTCGATCTTGCGGTGATCGATCTGGAAGGTCTCGACGTCGGTATCGACAAAGACCGGCAGGGCGTTCATCGCCAGCACCACGTTGACGGTGGCGACGAAGGTGTAGGGCGGGATGATCACCTCGTCGCCCGCGCCCACGCCCAGCGCTCCCAGCGATGTGAGCAGCGCGCTGGTGCCGTTAGCCGTGGCCAGGCACGCCTTGGCGCCGGTCAGGGCGGCGTACTGCTCCTCGAACCGCGCCACCACTTTGCCGTTGCCGCGGCCCCAGTGCCGGCTGCGCAGCACCTCGAGGAGAGCCTTTTCCTCGGTCTGGTCCAACACCGGCCACGAGGGGAATGGGGCGCTGCGGACCTTGCTGCCTCCCAGCAGGGCGGGTTTGTCGTTGGAGGCCGCGAATGCGGCCGGGGCGAGGCTCGCCGCGGGGGCGGCGGCCAGAAAGCGCCTGCGAGACACCGTTCGGCTCGTGCCAGTCATAATAGCCACCCTTGTCCGTTCATCTTGATGTAGCCAGTATAGTCCGGCGGCGCCGCCTGGGCGGAGGGTTGCGTTCAGAATGAAAGAATTGCGGCGGCCCGGCGCTACTTGCGCACCAGGTAGACGGCCACTTCGGCGAACAGGTTGGGCATGAAGGTCACTTTCCGGGCGCCGGCAAGGAAGTAGCGGCGCTCGATGACGAAGTGGTCCATGTGGATCAAACCTTCGAAATCGTGCACCGTGACGAAGTGGATATTGGGGGAATCGTACCACTCGTATGGGAACAGGCGGGTTTTGGGCGCCTGGCCCGTGCGCAGCATGGAAAGCCGCATGGACCAGTGGGCGAAGTTCGGGAAGGCCACGATGGCGCGGCGGCCCACCCGCAGGATCTCCCGGATGACGCGCCGCGGGCGGAGGGTCTCCTGCAGCGTCTGGCTCAGAATGACGTAATCGAAGGACTGGTCGGGGTAATCCGCCAGGCTCTCCTCGATGTCGCCCTGGTAGACCGAGACGCCCCGGGCGATGGCGCGCTGCACGCGGGCGCCCGAAATCTCCACCCCGCGCGCTTCCACCCCTTTGTTTTCGACCAGCCAGGCCAGCAGTTCCCCTTCCCCGCAGCCCAGGTCCAGGACGCGGGCGCCGGGCTCGACGATCTCCGAGATGATGGCGTAGTCGCTGCGCCCCAACAGTTCGCGCACGAACGGCGCGCGCCTGGTCTGAGCGGCTGTGGTCACGCGTGACACCTTTCGCGATAAGTACTGGCCAGGAAGCCACGGATCAGGTCGGTCTGCTCGGCGACATCCACCAGGAAGGCGTCGTGCCCGTAGTTGGACGTCAGTTCGCAGTAGGCCACGTCCACCGCGCGGGCGCGCAGCGCGCGCACGATCTCCTGCGATTGATAGCTGGGATATAGCCAGTCTGAAGTGAAGCTGATCACCAGGAACCGCGAAGTGACCTTCTCAAGCGCCGCCACCAGCGACTGCGAGCCGTTGGTGAGGTCGAAGTAGTCCATGGCTTTCGTAATGTAGAGGTAGGAGTTGGCGTCGAAGCGGTTGACGAACTCGCTGCCGCGATAGCGCAGGTAGCTCTCCACCTCGAAATCGATATCGAAGCCGAAGCCGAAATTTTCGCGCCCGCGGAGGCGGCGGCCGAACTTCTCCCGCATGGAGTCGTCGCTCATGTAGGTGATGTGGCCGACCATGCGGGCCACCGCGAGACCGCGCGCCGGGAGCTTGCCGCCGTAGTAGTTGCCGCCGTTCCAGTCCGGATCGGACATGATCGCCTGGCGGCCCACCTCGTTAAAGGCGATCTGCTGCGCGGAGTGCCGCGCGGTGGCGGCGATCGGGATGGCCGAAACCACCGCTTCCGGGTAATCGGCGGCCCATTGGAGCGCCTGCATGCCGCCCATCGAGCCGCCGGCGACCGAGAGCAGGCGCGGAATGCCCAGGTGATCGATAAGCATCTTCTGCAGCCGCACCATGTCCCGGATGGTGATCACCGGGAAGGACATGGCGTAGGGGCAGCCGGTTTCCGGGTTGTTGGAAGACGGGCCGGTGGTGCCGCTGCATCCGCCCAGCACGTTCGAGCAGATGATGAAGTACTTGTTCGTATCGAAAGCCTTCCCGGGCCCCACCATGTTATCCCACCAGCCGGGTTTTCCGGTCTGGGGACTAATGCCGGCCACGTGGGCATCGCCCGAGAACGCATGTAGTATGAGAATGGCGTTGGACCGCGCCTGGTTGAGCGTACCGTAGGTGGTATAGGCCACATCCACGGGCGCCAGCCGCGCACCATTGTCCAGATCGAGCGACGGAAAGCGCACCGAGTTTGCCTGCACGATCATGTTCCTGGAGCTTTGTTCTCATGATAGCAGAGCGGATTCAGGGGCCGAACTGCTGTCACTTGGAGTGGAAAGCCCCGCGCGGGCCGACGCCCTCCCCCCTCACCACCCGCGCGCAGGCGGGGCAGAACTCGGCGCCTTTTACATCCAGCAGTTCGACGCCGTGGCTCGATGCCATCACGCAGCGCCAGTTGTCGCAGTGGCGCAGCCCGAAGGTGTGGCCCAGTTCGTGAACCGCTTCCTTGACGAGCCTTTCCGCCAGCAGCCTCTCGTTCGGCGGCAGTCCGTAGAACTCCTCGCGCAGGCGGTGAAACGATACCAGCGCGCAGTTGCCCTCCAGTTGCGCTTCGCCGAAAACGAAGGTCAACACCGGGACGTAGAGGTCCAGCCCGGTCACCCCCAGCATCCGCACGTCGGCGGGGGCGGCTTCGACCAGCCGGCTGAGAATTTCCGTGGAGTAGTACTGGCCGCGTCCGGGGTTCCACGCCGCCTCCACGTCGATTGAACCTGGGTGGCGCTCGCAGGGGAGGCGGAAGATGCGGCGCAGCTCGCGCTCGAGCGCGTCCACCATCGCCGGAGGGGCGTGGCCGCCGGCCGGCCCCACTGTCGCCAGCCGGATGGCCCTCACCGCAGACCGTAGCGCCGCAGTTTGTTATACAACGTGGTCCGGTCGATGTCGAGAATGCGCGCCGCCTTCGACAGGTTGTTGTCGGTCTCCCGCAGGATGCGTTCGATGTGGGCGCGCTCGACGTCGCTGAGGGTGCGGCCGGCGGGCATCGGTTCGGCCTGGAAGCGGAACGAGAAATCGGCAGCCTTGATTTCCTGGCCGCGGCCCACCACCAGGGCGCGCTCCACGGCGTTCTCCAGCTCCCGAACGTTGCCGGGCCACTCGTGGCTCATGAGCAGCTCCATGGCGTCCTGGCTCACCTGCGGGATGGGCCGGCTGGTGGCCATGCAGAACTTGTTGAGGAAGTGGTTCACCAGCAGCGGGATATCTTCGCGGCGGTCGCGCAGCGGCGGCAGGTCGATGCAGAAGACGTGCAGCCGGTAGTAGAGGTCCGGGCGGAAGGTGCCGCCCTTCACCAGCCCCTCCAGGTTCTTGTTGGTGGCCGCGATGCAGCGGAAGTCCACCTTGATGGGCTGGTTGCCGCCTACCCGCACGATTTCCTTCTCCTGGAGCACCCGCAGCAGGTCGCTCTGGGTCTTCAGGCTGATGTCGCTGATCTCGTCCAGGAAGACGGTGCCGCCGTCGGCCACCTCGAACTTGCCCTTCTTGCGGTACTGCGCGCCGGTGAAAGCGCCGCGCTCGTGGCCGAACAACTCGCTTTCCAGCAGCGTTTCCGTAAGGGCGCCGCAATGGATGGTCACCATGGGCATGTAGCGGCGGGGGCTGGCGGCGTGAATGGCGCGCGCCACCACTTCCTTCCCGGTGCCGCTCTCCCCGGTGATGAGCACGGTGGCGTCGGTGGGGGCCACCATCTCGATCAGCTCCTGCACTTTCTTCATGGCGGCGCTCTTGCCGATGAGTTCGGTGGAGGGGAAGATCTCCTGCAGGTTCTCGCGCAGCCGGGCCACCTCGCGGCGGGCGCGGCGGTGTTCGAGCGCCTTGCCCACCAGGTGCGACAGCTCGTCCGGGTCCACGGGCTTGGTGATGTAGTCGTAGGCGCCGCGCTTGAGCGCCTGCACGGCCGTCTCCACGCTGGCGTAGCCGGTCATGATGATGACGGTGAGGTCGGGGTCGGCCTCGCGCAGCCGGCTCTGCAGTTCCATCCCATCCATGCCGGGCATCTTGATATCGATCAGGGCAATATCGTATTCGAGCTGCTGGATGGCCTCCAGGGCCTCGCGGGCGCCGGCGACGGGCATGGCCTGGTAGCCCTCGCTGGCGAACCACTTGCCCAGCGAATCGCGGACCACCAACTCGTCGTCGACGATCAGGATCCGTCCCCTGCTCCTTACGGCTGCCTGCGGATTTGCACTCACCTCAAACCTCCTTCTCACACACGGCGGCGCACCGGGCGCCGCATTCCATTCACTTCACCACCCCGGCGGCGGCCAGCACCGCCACCGGCAGGGAGATTACAAACTCGGTACCTTCGCCGGGCGTGGAGCGCGCGGCGATGTCGCCGCCGTGCTGCTCGACGATGCTCCGTGCCACGGCCAGGCCCAGCCCGGTACGCTGCTGGTCCTCCTTGGTCGTGAAGAACGGATCGAAGATCTGGGGCAGCACCTCGGCGGGGATTCCCATGCCGGTATCGCGGACGCGAATCAACACACAGTCGCCGCTGGGATCGATTTCGATGGCCACCTCCAGGCGGCCGCCCTGCGGCATGGCATCGGCCGCGTTCACCAGCAGCACCAGCACCACTTGCTGAATCTGGGCGCCGTCGCACATCACCGGAGGCACGTCGTCGGGATAGCTCTCGGCCAGCTCGATGCTCTGCAGCTCCAGCTTGTGGCGCACCAGCGTAATGGCGCGTTCCACCAGGGTGCGGGGGTTGGTGGCCTCGCGGTGGCTGGGAGCCTGGCGCGCGAAGGTCAAGAGGTTCTTCACCAGGTCGCCGCAACGGCGGCTTTCACGCTCGATGGTGCGGAGTTGCTCGGCCACCTCTTCCTTGTCCGGGAGATCGCTGCGCTCCACGTCGCGCTGGATGAGCCGCGCGTAGGTGAGGATGCCGAACAGCGGGTTATTGATCTCGTGCGCCACGGTGGCGGCGAGCTTCCCGATGGAGGCCAGCTTCTCGCTGTTGAGCACGGCCTTGTGGGCGCGCTCGACCTCGGCGGTCTTAATGCGCACGCGCTCCTCGATCTCGGCCTGCACGCCGGCCACCTCCTCGGTCATCTTGTTGAAGGAGGCGGCCAGGTCGCCCAACTCATCGGAGGAGTGCACCGGCAGCCGGTAGTCCAGATCGCCGCCGGCCACGCGCCGGGTGCCGTCCATCAATTCCTTTACGGGCCTGTAGACGAAGCCCCAGATGAAGGCCGCGCTGACGATCGAAATCAGCAGCACCGCCGCCACCACGACCCACACCAGGTGAGTTTGAAACTCAGAGATCTGGCGGTCGACGCCGGCCAGCGAGACATTGGCGTCGATGACACCCAGCACGCGCCGGTCCGGCGGATGCGCGTGGCAGGCGGCGTTCGAACAGACGGGCTGGTTCTCGATGGGGCGGATGACGCCCAGCACGCGCTCGCCCTGTGCGTCGCGGTAGATGCGCGCGCGGTCGGGCCGGGGCAGCCGCTCGAGCGGCTCCGACTGCGCGTGGCAGCCGTAGCAGGCCTCGATGCGGCGGTCTACCAGGGTATCGACCTCGGCGGCGTCGCTCGAGTAGGTGATGCGCCCTTCTTTATTCAGAATGCGGATGCTGCGGATGCCCGGCTCGGCGCCGATCTCCCGGATGGTGTTGTAGAGAGCGTCGCGGTCGTTGTGCAGCATCTCGTAGCGGGTGCTGCGGAGGATCACGTCGCTGACGCGCTCGGCTTCGTGCAGGATCAGTTCTTCGGAGTGGGCCCGCTGCTCCCGGATGATCAGATAGCCGAACAGCGCGAAAAAGGCCGCCGTGCTCGCCACCAGACAGATGGCGAGCTTGGCGGCCAGACCCAGACGGAGGCGCCTTTCCGCGGGCGCACGATCCCGCGCGGCTTGACCGGGACCGGATTGTGGCGCAACCGTCATATATGGCTTGCGCTATCTCACCTCCACCGGAACAGCGGCCGGCTCGACCTCGACCGCCGCGGTCGCCGCCTCGCGCGGCTCTTCAAATACCGGGAAGTACTGCGCCATCACCCGGAAGATGGCGAACCCCAGGGCCACGATGGCCAGGGTCACCGCCACCTCGGTCCACTTGGGCACGTAGGAGACGCCGGAGCCGGCCTCCATCCCGGTGATGGAAACGTTCAGGCGGTTGGCAATGAAGCCGAACAGCACCATCACGGCGCAGCCGTAGAGCGCCCCGGGCCGCCACCGCACGCTCCGCCTGTAGAGCAGCACCATGGGCACCAGCATGAGCGCGATCTCCAGGCCGAACAGCCAGGTCTCGGTACGGTTCTCTAGCAGCAGCGGCAGCGCGCCGCGGCGCGAAAGATCCAGGTAGCGCATCGCCAGATAGACGGAGAGCAGTACCGCCAGCACGCGTCCCATGCTCGCCAGCAGCGGCAATTCGAGCGCGCGGCCGAAGGCGCGGCTCGAGTGCCAGGATTCAAAGATCGTCATGGCCAGCCCCGCGCAGATGGCCGAGATATAAAAGAACACCGGCAGCAGGGGCGAGTACCACAGGGCGTACAGTTTATGGGGAACGATCAGGTACAGGGTGCCCAGCGAAGACTGGTGCAGGGTGGAGAGAATCACCCCGGCAATCATGAGGGGCACCGAGATCGCCCGCATCCAGCCCAGCGGCTTGTGCATGCCGAACTTCTCGAAGACCACCGGGACGAACTCCAGAAACAGCACGGTGGTGTAGAGCGTGACGCACCAGCCCACCTCGAACATCACCGAGCGCGGGTTCCAGAGGATCAACGGGTGCCAGACGCGGTCCGGACGGCCCAGGTCGAACAGCAGCGCCAGGATCACCAGCAGGTAACCCAGGAAGGCCGTCAGGATGGCCGGCCGCAGGATCGGCTTGTAGCGCTCGATGTTGAAGATGTGGACCACGGCCACCAGGGTGAAGCCGCCGGCCGCCAGCCCCACACCGCACAGGATGTCGAAGCCGATCCAGATGCCCCAGGGAAACTCGTCGCTGAGGTTGGTGGCGGCGCCCAGGCCGTAGTAGATCCGCACCCAGGTGGCATAGAGGCCCGCCAGGGCCACGGCGGCGAAGATCGCGCGCCAGGGGGTGATACGCGCGGCAAGGCGGTTCATTTCCGGCGGCCCTCCTTTCTGGCGACTTCTTCGCGCCGGTTGGTGATCCAGTAGATGCCGCCGAGCAGCACCGACCCGACCGTCACCACATCCGGCACGGTGGAGAGCACCCGCCAGGTCAGCGCGGGCAACGGCTCCCCGGGCAGCCCGGTCTTCATCCCCAACTGCTCGAAGGGCACGGCCGACAGGAAGAAGACCGAGGTGCCGCCGGCTTCCTTCAGGCCGTAGATGCGGGGATAGTACTGGCCGGGACTATCGGCCATGCGCTTGCGCGCCAACTCCACAATGGCCTCGCGGTCGCCCGTGACGGTGGCTTCGGTGGGGCAGCTCTCCGAACACCGCGTGGGTGCGGCCTCCAGTTGCCGGTCGTAGCACATATCGCACTTCCGGACCTTGGGGAGCCGTTTATCCCATTCATAGGAAGGGACGCCGAAGGGGCAGGCTGTCATGCAGTAGCGGCAGCCCATGCACTTATCGGCGTCGTAGATGACGGGGCCGAGTGCGGTCTTCTGCAACGCGCCCACGGGGCAGACGGATACACAGGTAGGTTCCGCGCAATGCATGCATAGCCGGCGGTTGTAGCGTTCGCCATGAGTAGTGATAGTGGTGAGCTTGCGCGAAGAGAGACGCTCTTCGGCCGCCACGGTGTCGTCGTACGGAAGGCCCCAGCGCTCGGAGCAGGCGGATTCGCAGGCCCTGCAGCCGACGCAGAGGGTGCTGTCGTAAAGCACCGCTTTCGACATATCTAGACCCTCATATCCCGTTTATATCGCATTTCATCCCCCGGGTGTTGAAAAATTATGCGGTGAGGAAAAATTCAGCAGTGGTCTTCTTCCAGTCCGCGTTTGGCATTCCGGCAAGCAGATCATCGGCGGGACGACCCCCGTCGGCGGCCACGGCGCCAGCGAGCCGCGGCTGCAGACTATAGAGTCTTTCTACAGATTCGCGCATCCAGCTCCGGACCGAGTGCGCTGGAACCATGTTCCGGGCAGTGTTTTCCTCATCCGGCACGTGCAGGGTGGCCAGCCAGCCCTTTCCATAAGGATCGGTTCGCAGCAGGGAGGGGTCGCGCAGCACATCGGCGTTGATCTCCACCACCTCGCCCTCCGTAGGGGAGACCATTTCGGTCTTTTCGCCCTCGCGATAGAAACTCCAGACCTTTTGACCCTGCCGCACCCACTGCCCGGGCTTGGGGATTTCGATCTTTTCGGCGCGTCCTATCAGGGCCGCGGCGAATTCGTCCACCCCCACCCGAACCAGGTTACGCCGCTCCCGCAGGGCCCAGCCATGGCCAGGGTGATAGGCCATCTCCTCCGGGACCAGGAAACCCTCCACGTATGCCGGAGCCATGGCCGGCGAAGCGGTGGCGGGGGATGGAGCCGGGGCGGTCTGCACGGCTTTTTTCCGGTTCAGCGCCCAGTCCAGGAGGATGAAAACCAGAAACGTGACCAAAACCAGAACGACTGTCATGGTATTGCTTCCTTTCGGTGTACATAAGTGCACCGAACGGGCCAAACTGTGGTGATTTCGGGCAGTTTATTTGTTGAGTTTTCAAGCACCTGCGAGTGCTGAAAAATCCATCAGTGCCGAGGTGTGGGATATTTCAACGGGTGTTTCCCGGGGATGCGTGTGCAAGTTGAACGTCTGGTGCGATTTCCGTGCGATCTGTATTTCTCAACAGAGGCGTTGGAATTCTCCACAGAACAGCGCCGGCGGGACGGGATTCAGGTCGCGGTTAAAATTCAATTCGGCGATGGGCGGGGCCGCCCTGCGAACGGCCCCGCCGTCAAAATCCTATGCCACGAACAGCGGGG
Source organism: Bryobacteraceae bacterium (assembly GCA_041685075.1). Classification (GTDB taxonomy): domain Bacteria; phylum Acidobacteriota; class Terriglobia; order Bryobacterales; family Bryobacteraceae; genus JAMCRM01. The sequence goes on along the minus strand of JAWLGN010000001.1, from coordinate 14,689 downwards.
CCACCGAAATCATGGCCAGCCCCAGGACGAACAGCACCAGGGTGATGGTAATGAGCGCCCGGGTGCGGGTGTCCGCCCCGGCAAACTCCTTCCAGACCAGCAAACCCCATAACGCACTCACCATCGTGGCTCCCTGCCCGATGGCGTAGCTGATGGCCGGACCGACGTGCACCTCCTCCGGAGCGCTGGCGGCTACGAAGTTGGCGATCGCGCCGCTGAACCATACCGCCCCGCCCAACAGCCCCAGGGCGTGCTGCCGGAAGGAACCTTTGAAGTACTCCAGAATTTCCACCGGCGGCCCTTCCACCGGCAGGTTCATGAAGAACAGGTTGAAGACGAAGGTGGAAGCGAAAACGCCCAGGGCGAAAACGAAGCCCACGGCGTAGGGTCCCAGCCCCAGTTCGCCCTCCTGCCCCTTCACCACCAGGGGGAAGAAGCAGCCCATCAGGACGCCGGCGGCGAGCGCCAGCGCTACGCCCTTCAGGCTGACGGTCCTGCGGGTGCTTCTGGCCTTGCCCGCCTTGACTTCCTCCTCGTGGCGCGTCATCGCCAGGCCGCGGTAGGCCAGCGCGTCCACCACGATGGCAACCACGATCACCGCCAACCCGGTGAACAGCAGCATGGGGTTACCCTGCGGCCGCAGCAGGTAGTTCCATACCACCCCGATAATCAGCGCCAACCCGATGCCTACCGGGAAGGCCACCGCCATGCCGGCCACCGAGATGGCCGCCACCAGCAGCATGTTGGCGAGATTGAAGACCACGCCTCCGGAAAAGCCGTAGAACCACTGGCGTTTGCCGGAGTGCATCAGGTCGTCGGTGAAAGTAAAGCCGTCGAAGCCGAGCGAACCGGCGGTGAAGGCATAAATGACGGCGGCCAGCAGCACGCCGAAAGAGTAATCGAAATAGAACAGCTCGAACCGCCATTTTCCGGCCAGCTTGAACGCGTTGGCCCAGGAACCCCAACAAAGCATGCTGAGGATCATGAGCATCAGGGTGGCGGCATAGGTTTCCGGAAGTATCATGAGTTCACGTCCGTGTGCAAGGGTATCATGGCGCTACCAACCTCTCAAGCCGACGCCAGCCGCCCCAGCAGCCGGCGGCAGTTGAGGATCTTCTCCGCCAGATCGAGCGGCCGGTAGTAGTAGTGGTTACTGGCCTCGAAGGCGATCACCGAGTGCCGCCGGGCGATGGAGAACTGCCGGCGGGCCAGCGCCATCTCGTCCCAGACGATGGCGCGCATGGCCTCGCGCGAACCGCCTCCGTCGCGCAGCAGGTAGAAGGCAAGCTGGTTGGCGGTGCTTTTGAAATGGATCCAGCAGGTTTCGGCGACCGCCAGTTCCTCGGCCGCCGCCGGCGAGAGGGCCGCGGCTTTGCCGAGCACCGCCAGCCCCGGCTCCCAGGCCGAGGCCATGCGGGCGAACTGGTCCCGCACCACCTCCGGAGGATAATGCCCGCACCAGCCGCGATAGTCGTCCTGGGGGAACAGGATCATGGATCCCTTCACCCCCGAGGGCGTCTCGCGCAGCAGGTTGGCGGGGCCGTGCTGCGTCGGAATGGTGTAGATGGCGATGCCGTAGGGGTACATTTCGAAGGCGCGGCTGAAGATCTTCCACGCGCCGGCCACCAGCGGGCCGGCCTCTTCGCCATAGCGCCGCCGCGCCACCGCGGCCACGGCGTCCTCCGGGGTGGGCGCCTTCCCGAAATAGAACTCGCGCGCGATTTCGAGATTGGGCGACGGATATCCGCCCAGGGTCCAGGAGGCCTGCACCCCGCTCACCCCGGCCTGCCGCAGGTTGGCGCAATGGCGCGCCACCAGGTAGCCCACCGGAATGTAGGGCACCGCCGAGATCTCCCAGGTGTTGTTGAACTGGGTCTTCGCCAGGGTGCGGACTCCGGCCTTGCGCGCCAGTTCCCAGTGCGCCGTGGCGCGCGGGCCCGGCCCCACCACCGAAATCGAATACTCCCCCACGGTGGACTTCACACCGCCGCGCTCGATCGGGATGCTCCATTCGCTGACGCTCTGGAAGCGCGTATCGCGCGGCAGCCGGGGAATCACGCGGCGCGCCATCTCGCCGGGCCATCCCCAATCCCAGGCGATGACTTCGGCCGTGCGGCTGGAGGCGCGCACGCCCGTGCGGATGGCCTCCAGCAGCTCCCCCACCACCTGCCAGTTCGCGCGGCGCGAGCAGCGCGGGCAGGTCTCGGCGCGCGGGCGCGAGTGGCAGTGGGTGAAGTTTTCCGACATCGTGATGGAGAAGACCCCGCCCAGCTCCGGCACTGCGCGGAAGACATGCGCCAGGCTGCCGGAAATCCACTCCCGCACCTCCGGGATGCTGGTGCACATGGCGTAGTGGCCGCGGTATTCGGCGCCGCGCATCCCGGGACGCCGCGCGAAAAACTCCGGCGGCATGGAGCGGGGCTCGTTGATGTAGAGAAAGACCCGCATGCCGTGCCGCGCCGCGCGGGCCACCAGATTCCGCAGGTTCGCCAGGCGCTCCTCGCCGCGGGCGCCGAATTCCGGAAACTGCGGCGCGGGCGCCAGCGTTCGCAGCACCGCCTGCATCCACACGCCGTTGATCCCCACCGCGCGAAGGCGCTCGAGATAGCCGTCCGGGAAGGGATCGATCTCCGGCTCCACCAGGGGATCGCCGTAGAGCGCGAAATAGGAGTAGACGTGGCGCAGGTCCCACCGCACCCCGGCCGGCTCGGCGGGCGGCGCCACGGCTCCCGGAGCCGACATCCGCTCGACGAAGGCGAAGGGCGATTCCCCGGGTTCGTTCCACTCCTTGCCGAACGCTTCCCGCACCGTGGAGCGGATCTGAGCGGCGCGGCGGCGGGCCTCGGGTGTGGGCTCGGCGTAGCGCAGCGGCTCGCAGGACGGCTTGGCCCCCAGCTTCACGTCCAGGAAATCGTCCTCCTTGAGGGTGAAGGTGAACTGCTCCGGCGTCCAGCCGAGCAGCTCGGTAATCTGCCCGTTCGGCAGCAGCGCCCAATTCTGGCGGATCACCGTGATGTAGATACGGCGCAGTTGATCGGCGGTGAGCCGGGGCTTTTCCGGCAGCCCCAGCGCGCGGCCGATCTCGAGGAGGCGCGCGGGCGCGCAGCCGGCCACCGCGGCCATGCGCTCGATGTTGGCCAGTTCCCAGTTGCGCCAGACGAACTGGTGGAGGCGGTCGGGGAAGTGCGGCTCGGCCTCGCCCGCACGCGATTGGGCCAGCAGCGCGGGCGTCAGCAGGAACGTGCGGCGTCGCATAGCCGACCAGAATACCGCGTTCGGGCAACGGCGGGCGCTGCCGTGCTACCATCCGGCCATGGCGGCGATTTCGGCCGCCGCTCCGCATGATGACCGACTACCCTCTCGTCAACGCCGTCCTGTTCGCCGCCCTGGGCGTGCTGATCTTCTTCGTGGCTTTCGGAATCGTTCGGATGATGGTGCCGGGCGATCTATGGAAAGAAGTTCTGGAGCAGCGCAACGTAGCCCTGGCGGTGCTGGCAGGGCTGATGTGCGTGGCGGTGGCCATCATCATCGCGGCCACCCTGCACTGAGCTACTCTTTGCGGAAGATCAGCAGATACTGGCTGCCTTCCACGTGCACGGCCGATCGAACGAGGCGGAAGCCGGCGGCTTCGACTTCCTGAATCACCTCCGGCTCATCGGCGCGGATATGGCTGACGGCGTCGGCGCCGCGCATGGCGCCGGGGCGCTTGTAGTAATCCACGATCACCAGGCGTCCCTCCGGGCGCAGGGCCTTGCGGATAGCTGCCAGCATCTCGCGCGGGTGGTCGAAGTGGTGGTAGGCGTCGCGCACCAGCGCCAGGTCCACCTCGCCCGCGGGCAGCCGGGGGTCGGTGGAGGCGCCGTGGATGACGGTCACGTTTTCGAGCTGGTTATCGCGGATGGCCCGGCGGGTATCTCGCAGGGCCCTGTCGCTAACATCCTCGGCCAGCACGCGCCCGGTGGGTCCCACGGCCCGGCTGAGATGCCGCAGCATGTAGCCCCAGCCGGAGCCGACGTCCGCCACCACCATGCCGGGCCGCAACTCCATGGCCCGTATGAGTTCCGCACGGGTATCGGTTCCCCGCCCCGCCTCCGCCGGTGCGGCCGGCAGAGCGAAAGCCAGCGCTGTCCAGCAGGCGACCAGGGCCGGGAGGCGCATCAGAGCGGGGGTTCCATGGGCAGCGCCAGGGGCGCCTGGGTCAGGAAGTCGAGTTTCGCCATCTCCTGGACCGCCTCCTGGATGGCCTGCTCGGAAGTGGGTTCCACCGTGATGACGAAGGGCAGATCGGTCTTATCCTCGCAGGGCTGCTGCAGCACGGCCTCCAGGCTGATGTGCTTCTGGGCCAGGATGCCCGCCAGCGTGGCGATAATGCCGGGCCGGTCCTGGACGCGGAAACGCAGGAAGTAGGGTCGCCGCTGGCGGGACACCGGCACCGGCTCGTATTCGTCCAGACGCTCGTGGGCGAAGGGCGAAACGCGCTGCGGGCTGCCGTTGCGGATTTCGCGCGCCACGCGCATCAGGTCGCTCACCACCGCCACGCCCGTGGGACGAGGGCCGGCGCCGCGGCCGTAGTAGAACGTGTCCTCGCCGTAGTGCCCCTTCACCCACACGGCGTTGTAAGAGCCGCGCACACCGGCCAGGATGGTGCTGAGCGGAATCAGGGCCGGACGCACCGACAGGACCAGGCCGTCGCGCGTCTGGCGCGCGGCGCAGAGCAGCCGGATGGTGTGGCCCAACTGGCGCGCATAGTCGAAGTCCGTGGGGGTGATGCGGCGGATGCCTTCCAGGTAGATGTCCGAGGGAGTGATTTTCTCGCCGAAGGCCAGGGCGGAGAGAATGGCCAGCTTGGAGCGGGCGTCGAAACCGTCCACGTCGGCGCTGGGATTGGCCTCCGCATAGCCCAGGCGCTGCGCCTCGGCCAGCACGGTCTCGAGCGGCGTGCCGTGCTTTTCCATCTCCGTGAGGATGTAGTTGCTGGTGCCGTTGAGGATGCCCAGAACCGCCACGATACGGTCGCCCGAAATGCCTTCGCGCAACACGGCATGGATGGGGATGCCGCCGCAGACGCTGGCCTCCATCGCCACGTTCACGCCGGCGTGGATGGCGCGGTCCCAGATCTCCGAACCACAGGCGGCCATCAATTCCTTGTTGGCGGTGGTCACGGACTTGCCGTTGTCAATGGCGGCGTTGATGATCTCCGCCGCCACCGTGGTGCCGCCCACCAGTTCCACCACGATATCGACATCCGGCCGGCAGACGACCTCGCGCCAGTCGGCGGTGCGAAGGACCGGGCCCAGGGCTTCAGGCACCTGCTTCGAGTCGATCAGCAGGTCGCAGACGGCGGTAACCTTCAGCCGAAATCCCAACTTGAGCGCAATCTGTTCGGCATTCTCCGCCAGGATGGTCATGGTGCCGGTGCCGATGTTTCCCAGCCCCACGATCCCCACGTTGACATGTTGCATAAGTGACATTATGGCATCCCGCGCGGAGTGGCCGCTATCGACCGCCATCAAGCCACTACGCCCGCGCCGGGGGCATCAGGCGCGGCAGGCCGACGTGGCCCGCCTGCGAACGGCCGGGAGCGGTGGCTGCCTGCAATTCCCCGACAGCCGGCACAGCTTCCCAATCAACGCCGTACTCGCGCAGACAAGTCTGGCAGCGATACTTGCCCTGCACCGGCCAGGTAACGTCGGGATGCGCCATACGGCACCAAGCCTCTTCCAGCATATCGAACCACTTCAAGAGTTTACGCAGCATAATCGGAACCTCTTTCGAAGAAGTCAAACGCCGTTCGCAGCTTGGGACGGCGCGCATGCCATCTGGGTTGCATCCTATTTGAGCTTGCCACACTCATATTATCTACCTTCTTTATTGACACTAAATTGGTGGCTTTGTTAGACTAAGATCGGTTCGGCCAGAGAACCGGCTTTTTTCAGCACGGTCTCGCCGGACAACAACCCAACCACTGAGCCGCCGGCGCGGTCCGGCGCCTAAAAGAAAACGCGCAAGAAACCATCGAAAGAGCTACCGCGCCATTAATAGGTATGAAATTGAGGCCGGGAGCCCCGAGACCCTCCGAGGCGCGGGCAGGCCGGCCGAAGATCGTCGAGTTGAAGATCGATTGAGCGGCGCGCTTCCGGCGGGGACCGCTTTTCGCGCCGGCGGCGCCCATGGAGGCCGATCGGAGAATGCGAAACGTGTTCGTTGCTCTGCTCTGCCTGGCTTGGCAGGCGGGCGCCCTATGGGCCGACGCGCCCTGTTCCATCCAACGTGCCGCGGCCATAGATTCCCACGTCTGGCTGCTGTGCGATCAAGGTGAACTATTCGTTTCGCCGGACCGGGGAGCCACCTGGCAAGTCAGGCGCGTGCCGGGCGATGCGACTCTGCGCGCCGTGGCGATGCTCGATGCGCGGCGCGGTTTCATCGCCGGCGACGGCGGAACCCTGCTGGCGACCACGGATGGCGGCGAATCCTGGCGCAAGGTCGAAACGCCGGCCGGCGAGAACTTCACTTCCATTCACTTCGTGGGCGAGCTGGGCTGGATTGCCGGATGGTCGGGCGCAATCCTGCACTCACCGGATGGCGGCAAGACCTGGCAACGGCAGGACAGCGGCATCCAGCAGGGCCTGGAGAGCATCTATTTCGTCGATCCGCAGCATGGATGGGCGGTCGGATGGGTGGGGGCCATCCTGCGCACCACCGACGGCGGCCGCACCTGGGAGCGGGTGCGCACTTCCGAGACGCTCTGGTCGCTCGATGCCGTCTATTTTCGCGATGCGCAACATGGATGGATGGTCGGCTTCGGCGGGCTGATCCTCAAGAGCGACGATGGCGGGGTCACCTGGAAACAGCAGCAAAGCCCCGTGCAAGCCTGGCTGCGGTCGATCGTCTTCGACACCGCCGGCCGCGGATGGATCGGCAGCGATAACGGCCTCCTGACGAGCGATGACGGCGGTGAAAGCTGGAACTTCGTCCGGGTGGAAGACAGCATCTTCATCCACCAGGTGCTGCCGGTGGGCGACACCCTCTGGGCGGTCGGACAGTTCGGAGTGTTGCGGCAGACCGGGAAGGGCATGACCCTCCTTTCCAGCCTGCCCGCGAAATCACAGAGGGCGGCGGATCAGGCGGACAACTGAGGAGCGGGCAGGCGCGCCCGATTTGCGTGCCCGGCGCTTAGTTCGTCAGGACCTCGGGGTTCTCGCCAGGCCATTCAGCGGCCAGAACATCACCGGCCTGAACGCCGGAGGCCACCGCGACTTCCACGTTGTTCTCCAGCACAATTTCCAGCGGCCGCTTCTGCCAGGAGCCGGGACCTTCGCGAACCATGGCATACTGCTCATCGCCGTCGCCAAAGACCGCTTCGCGCGGAACGATGATCGCGTCCTCGGCTTTCTGAAGCACCAGGTCGGCGCTCACCGAAAGATCCGGGATTACGCGCGGGTCCGTGCGCTCTAACTTGAGGCGGATGGGGACGTTGCGCACGTAGCTGCCGCGCCAGCCGGTCTGGTTGGCGAAAGCGCCCACTGCAATGACGCGCGCGGGAAGCTCGAGATCGGGATAGGCGTCGAAGCGCACGCTCGCTTCCATCCCCAATTTCACGTGCTGGGCGTCCACCTGGTTGACGTCGGCGTTGATCACCATCTCCCGCACGTCCACGATGTGCATGTACGGCTGGCCGGAGCCGATCTGGTCGCCCTCACGGATCTGCGCTCGTTCGCCGCTGCGGCGCAGCGTGAGCATCACCACCATACCGTCGATGGGAGCGCGGGCTACGAGTTGATCCACGTGCCGCTGCGCGCGGGCCAACTCGAGTTCGGCCTCCTTGTAGTTCAGCTCCGCGCGGCGTACGGCGGCACCCTCGGAGACCTCCACGAACGGAGTGCGGCTGCGCACCTCCTTGTAATTCTCGACGGCCTCGCCGTAGTTCAGGCGGTACCGTTCGGCCTCGTTGTCGGAGAGGATGGGGATCTTTTTGAGGTCCAACTCGGCCTTTTCCATTTCGCCCCGCGCGCGAATCACAAGCTGGGTGTGGGCCGCGCGCCTGACCGCCAGGTTGGCCTTCAGCCGCGAAACGTCGCGGCCTTCCTGCTCCACACGGGCCAGGTAGTCGTCCAGCCGCAACTGCATGTACTGGCGGTCGAACTCCGCCACTACTTCGCCGGCCCGGACAAATTTGCCCGCGGGGGCCAAGCGTTCGATCGTGAGACTGAACTCCATGGCGCTGCGCCCGGTGCGCCGGCCGCGGAGGCGAGGCGCCCGCAGCACGGCGAAATTCTCGGCGGCGGTCACGCCGGCCACTCGCAGGCCTTTTTCCAGGCTCCCGGCGCGGGCGGAGGTGGTGCGGAAGCCCGGACCGGCGGGACCCTTCATGGCCGAGGGCATAAGGGCGTGGCGCTGCCACCATACAACGGCCGCCATGATGATGAGCACGATGGCGGAACCCCACCACCATACGCTTCGGGATTTCTCCGGAGGCGGCTTCAGCGGCCGCGAGCGGACTGGGCTTGGGCCGGGCTCCGGAGCCGGCGCCGGGGCCCGAAGTGAACTGGGTGTAGGCATGACGTGGCGCTTGCTAGTGGAACGAACTACTACGATAGCGCATTGACTGCGAACCCGTCTATTTCGCTATGTCGCCTGTCTAACGCTCGCGGGCGCATTCATGCGCAATGATGTTTCCCAGCGCCGGGGCGGGCCGTTCTCGGTCGCCTGTCGACCTCGCTGGCGCGTTCATCCGGGATGATGATCGCCGGCCGGGGAGCGGCTGCTGGCGCGTCCGTCCGGGTTGCTATCATAATTTCAAGGTGAAACAAGCAGTACGGCTTTCTCTCGTGCTGCTGGCGATGGCGCTGGCGCCGGCCGGTATCGGCCAGCGGAGCGACCGGGAAAAACCCGTCCGCCTGCCCAGCGGTAAGTTGCAAAGCGAAGAGATTCTCAAGGCCGAGCACGAGAAAACCCTGCGTGACGCCGCGGAGCTGGTGGAGTTGTCGCAGGCGTTGCGCGACGAACTGGAGAAGAACGGCCGCCACGTCCTGTCCATCGGCAGCATCAAGAAGACCGAGGAAATTGAGAAGCTGGCGAAACGAATTCGTGGGCGGTTGCGCCGCTAGGTGGGCCTGCCTCGTGCTGGCCGCTGCGCTGGCCACCCCGGTTGCGGGCGCGGAAGGCCCGCTCGTGGTGCTGCTCGATGGCGACGCGAAGCTGTGGGAGCAGTGGTCCACCGCGGCCGGCTGGCGCTTCCTGGCGCCGTGGGCCAACATGCAGGACGCGCCCCTGGACGAGCGCATTCTGGCGCTGGAGAAACGCCTGGCCGAAGAGCGCAGTCGCGCGCCATTCGACCCGCACCGCGTCTACCTGGCCGGACAGGGCGGCGGCGCCGCGGCGGTCTTCTACGTGGCCTCGCGCGTGCCGGACCTGTGGGCCGCGGCCGTGGCCCTGGGGGGCACCGCGCGCCCCGCGGTGGATTCCAACCGCCTCTTCGGGGCCAATACCACCAACCTCCCGGTGCTCTGGATTTCGGGAAACAAGGAAGACCAGCCGCTGGCCCGCCGCATGCAACAGGCCGGCTATAACCTGGACTTCCGCCTCGAAGAGACAGCCGACGCCAACATGATCTTCCAGTGGCTGGCGGCGCGCCGGCGCGACCCCCACCCCGCGACGGCCGACTGCGAAACCGGCGCCACCAACTTTTCGCGCTGTTACTGGATCACCATCACTGCCTTCAACGCCGCGGCGCGTAACGACGCCCTGGCCTCCACGCGCGTGCCGCCCGTGGGCACCGGCGCGCAACTCGCCCTCGGCGGCTTCGGCTTCGATCCCAACGACCGGGGTCCGGGCGTACTGGTGAATTGGCTGCCGCCCGGGTATAAAGGGCCGCTCGAGTTGAAGGACCGCATCGTGGCCATCGCGGGCAAGCCCGTGCGCGACGCCGCCGCCTATATCGAGCTAATGGATTCCATAACCGAAGAGAAACCGGTGGCGGTGATGATCCAGCGCGGCAACCAGCGCCTGCGGCGCGAGACCCGCATCACCGTGCCCCCGCGCGCGGAAGTGGTCACCGCGCGGGTGCAGGGCCGCTACCTGCCGGAACTCCAGGAAATCCAGATACTCAGCCGCGCAATCGCCTCCATGCGGCTGGAGATCCCGGCCGAGTGGGTAGGCGCAGCGCTGAACTGGAACGGCGCCAACCTGGGCAAGGCCGAAAGCGCCGGCTGCTGGCTGCTGGAAGAAAAGAAGGGCCTCCTCGATGCACGCCGATGCCCCTAGAGCGCCTATCTGCTAATCTGCTGGATAGCCTATGGCCCTGACCCGTGAAACGCGGCAGTTGATGAGCGCCTCGGAGATCGACCGCACGCTCGTGCGGCTGGCTCACGAAGTGCTCGAGAAAACCGGCGACCTCGACCGCCTGGCCTTCATCGGGATCCGGCGCAGGGGCACGCCCCTGGCCGCGCGGCTGGCGGAAAAAATCGCACCGCTCGAACAGCGCCGCATTCCGGTGGGAAGCCTGGACATCAGGTTGTATCGCGACGACCTCACCACCATCGATACCCAGCCGGTGGTGAGCGGCACCGACATTCCCTTCTCCGTCAAGGATAAGGACATCGTCCTGGTAGACGATGTGCTCTACACGGGCCGCACCGTGCGCGCAGCCCTGGACGCGCTGTTCGACCATGGCCGGCCCGCGCGCGTGCGCCTGCTGGTGCTGATTGACCGCGGCCACCGCGAGCTGCCCATCGAGGCGAGCTTCGTCGGCCGCACGGTCCAGACCGCCGCGAGCGAGATGGTGGAAGTGAAGCTCCAGGAGATCGACGATACCGAACGCGTGCTCCTGGTGGAAGCAAATTCAGCCGAGGCAGCATAAACCATGGCAGCCGGACTGCTTGGAATCGAGGGCCTCGAACGGAGCGAAATCGAGGCCATTCTGGCGCGGGCGAAAGACTTTCAGCCCGTGCAAGCCCAGCCGTTGAAGAAGCTGGATACGCTGCGGGGCAAAATGATCGTGAACCTCTTTTATGAGGCCTCCACGCGCACCCGCACGAGTTTCGAGATCGCCGCCAAGCGCCTGGGAGCGGACGCCGTTTCCATTACCGCCCAGGGCTCCAGCGTGTCGAAGGGCGAGTCCCTGGTAGACACCCTGAACACCCTGGCGGCCATGCGACCGAACGCCATCGTGATGCGGCACGCGGCATCGGGTGCGCCGCATTTTCTGGCGCGCCACCTGACCATGCCCATCATCAACGCGGGCGACGGCACCCACGAGCACCCCACCCAGGCGCTGCTCGATGCGCGCACCATCCTGGACCACCGGCCCTCGCTTGAAGGGTTGCGCGTGGCCATCATCGGGGATATCGCCCACAGCCGCGTGGCACGGTCGAACATCCATCTGCTGTCGAAATTCGGGGTGGACATCGTGCTCTGCGGCCCGGCTCCGCTGGTGCCCCAGGAGTTGAGCGGCATGGCGCCCGGCGTGAGCATCACGACCGATATCCGGGAAGCCATCCGCGACGCGGACGTCATCATGATGCTGCGGGTGCAGCTCGAGCGCCAGCACGAGACCACGTTCCCGGCTGCCGAGTACTTTCAGTTCTACGGGCTGCAACTGGAGCACCTGGAACTGGCCAAGCCGGAAGCCATGGTGATGCATCCCGGCCCCATCAATCGCGGCCGGGAGCTGTCCAGCGAGGTGGCCGATTCACAGCGTTCGGTGATTCTCAACCAGGTGGAAAACGGCGTCGCCGTCCGCATGGCGGTGCTTGAACGGGTGATCGGATGATGGCGAAACTGCTGATCAAGAACGGCCGGGTGATCGATCCCGCTTCCGGCATGGATGCGGCGGCCGACGTGTTGATCGAGGACGGGCGCATCGCGGGCGTCGGCCCGGACCTGAGCGCCCCGGGCGCCGAGACGCTGGATGCCGGCGGCATGATCGTGGCGCCCGGCTTCATCGACATGCACGTTCATTTGCGGGAGCCGGGCATCGAACATGCCGAGACCATCGAGACCGGCTCGCGCGCCGCCGCCGCCGGGGGCTTCACTTCCATCTGCGCGATGCCCAACACGGTGCCGGTGAACGACAGCCCCACCGTCACCAGCTACATCGTGGAGCGCGCGCGCCAGACCGCCGTGACCAACGTCTTCCCTATCGGCGCCATCACCCGGGGCAGCGCCGGGGAGGAACTGGCCGCCATCGGGGCCATGAAGCGGGCCGGCGCGGTGGCCATCTCCGACGACGGCCGCCCGGTCATGAATTCCCGGGTGATGCGGCGCGCCATGGAGTACGCGCGATCCTTCGACCTGCCCCTGATCAACCACTGCGAAGATCTGAACCTCAGCGCCGGCGGCGACATGCACGAGGGGCCGGAATCGGTGCGGCTGGGGCTGCACGGCATTCCCGCCGCGGCCGAGGACGTCATGGTGGCGCGGGACCTGTTGTTGGCCGAACTCACCGGCGTACGTTATCACGTGGCCCACATTTCCACCCACAACGCCGTGGCCATGGTGGCCTGGGCGCGCTCCCGCGGCGTGAAGGTGAGCTGCGAAGCCACGCCGCATCACTTTTCGCTGACCTGTGCCGAGATGGCGCCCTACGACAGCAACTACCGCATGAAGCCGCCGCTGCGCCCTGACTGCGATCAGTCGGCTGTGGTCTCCGGAATCGTGGCCGGCACGGTGGACGCGGTGGCCACCGACCACGCGCCGCATCCGGGCAGTGAAAAGATGCAGGAATTCGAGCGCTGCCCGTTCGGCATCATCGGGCTGGAGACGGCGCTGGGGCTGTCGCTGGAGGTGCTGGTGCACTCGGGCAAGCTGCCGCTGCCACGGCTGGTGGAGCTGTTCACCACCGGTCCCGCGCGCGTGCTGGGGCTCGACCGCGGTACCCTGGCCCCGGGCGCGCCCGGCGACGTCACTATCTTCAGCACCGAACACCGCTGGACCTACGACGTAAACCAGTCCTTCTCGAAGAGCCGCAACACACCCTTCGATGGCCACAGTTTCCGCGGTGGCCCGATGGCCACTGTGGTGGCAGGCCAGGTGGTCTGGCGCAGGGAGTAAGCTCCAGCGGCAGCACTTTCCGCGGCGGCTGGCCGAGTGGTATTCTTGCCGGACGCCGCTCCGGCCCGTCTCAGCAAAGGCGACTGTACGCCCTAGTAGATTGCTTCCGAGTAGCCGACACGGCCACGAGGCGTGGCGAAGAAACAAGCACGTACGGTTTAACGAAGCACACTCGGCGGGCCGCTCGCGCCAATGGCCTCCGGCTACTGCTCCTGAACGATTTTCACAACCATTTCTCTCACAGCGTCATAGCTGGGTTCTGGAAAGTGCATACCGAAAGTCACGTGCCGCCTGCCCTCATCGAAGTAGCCATCGAGGTGGAAGACACGTTCTCCGGGTTTCGGTTTGGGTTTCCTCGTCGCTTGCCAGACCGCATTCGTAGCCGTATACGAGCCCAAGGAGATGCGGACTCGGGCTGTTCTCGACCAGGCTGAAACACGAGAAAGGCGTAGCGCAAGGCATACTCGCCTTTCAGTTCGAACAATTCCAACCCGTGAACAGTCCTCGGTCCAACCTTGAATTCATCACGTAAGTAGTACTCCTGTGTCTTCAGCTCAGGATCCTCTCCCGAGTTTCGAAGCCTGATCAACTCGGCCCTCTCGGCGTCTCTGGCAGGCAGATCGCCTACGGCCTGGCTGGCACGCACCAGCGCAGCTCGGACTCGCCCGGAGCGCGGTTCGAGGTTCTTAAGTTCGTTGAGGTATGTGCGGGCCCTTTCGAACTGGCCCGCAAGCATAGCGATGGCGCCGCCACTGAACAACGCGTTGCGGCTGTTCTCACCGCTTTTCAGGATCTGATCAAGCAGTTCCAGCGCCTCAGCGTATCGTTTATCTTCAGCCAGCTTGTATGCGCGCTGGAACTCAGGAGGAGGACCGCCATTGTCCTGGATCGCGAATCCCGCGGACGCCAGAGATAGCCCGATGAAACCGACTGTGAGTAACCTCGAACAAGAGGCTCGAATGTGCATTGGCTAATGATATCAAGCGCGAGGCGCCCGAAGTCGGTGCTAATCGCTCGCCGCGCATTCCAGTAAGAAGGCTGTGCCGATACAGCCGTGACAGTGTAAGCTGGTCTGGCTAGACTTGTGGGTAGGTTGACGAGATGATCGACCCTCAACTGAATGGGCGGGTGGCTCTTGTTACGGGCGGGAACTCGGGTATCGGCTCCGCTATCGTCCGGCGCCTGGCGGCGCAAGGCGCATATTGCATCGTGCACTACCTCGCCAACGCTTCAGACGCTGTCGGCGCGACTGTGCTCCACGAGGTGCCTGGTGCCGCCGCTGCCGAGCGGCTGGTAGAGGAGATCACGTCGGGGGGCGGACGTGCGATTGCAGTCGCCGCCGACCTGAATGACAAGTTGGCACCCACACAACTGTTCGATGCCGCCGAGCGCGCTTTTGGCGGAGTGGATGTTCTTGTCAACAATGCTGCCCATTGCGAGACGCCAGATACGATCGAGGAAATCAGTGCAGGCACGATCGACCGTCACTTCAGTGTGAATGTCAGGGCCGCGGTCCTGTTGATTCACGAGTTCATTGAGCGACATCGAAGGCGCCGGCCGCGTAAAATCCTGAGTGTAAATTAGGGTCTTGACAAGGGCCATCCGCTGCTGGCTCCAGTGGAAGTATTCAGAACTTTCA
>JAWLGN010000197.1:0-10391 GCA_041685075.1 Bryobacteraceae bacterium | reverse complement strand
CCGGCGTATTTCGCCAGGGTGCCGCCGGTGCCGAGGGATTCATCGTCGGGGTGCGCCAAAATGCACATGAGTTTCAAGGGCTCTGACATTGCTATCCATTATCCGCCGGACGCGCGCGGCAATTCGCCGGACGCGCGTGGCGCCGGGCCGCCTGTGTTATAGTGCGCCCATATGGGAGGCACACACCGCCGCGGGTTTCTGCAATCGGCCGGGATGGCTGCGCTCGCGGCAATGGCCCCGCTGCCGGCCCGGGCTGCCGAGCCGGGAGGCGTGCGGCTGGCCCTCAATGTCTACTCCTTCAACCAGCCGCTGCGTGCCGGCGAGATGACCCTCGAGGACGTGGTCGACTACTGCGCCCGCCACCGCCTCTACGCGCTCGACGCCACCGGCTACTACTTCCCCGGTTACCCCCAGGCGCCGCCCGATGATTACATCTACCGGTTGAAGCGCAGGGCGTTTCTGCAGGGCATCGACATTCACGGCACCGGCGTGCGGAACGATTTCGCCGTGGCGGACCCGGCAGCCCGCGCCGCCGATGTCGAGCTGGTGAAGAACTGGATCGTGGTGGCGCAGAAGCTCGGCGCATCTATTATCCGGGTCTTCTCCGGCCGCGCCGTGCCTGCGGGACGCAGCTTCGACGAAGTGCTCGAGTGGATGGTCCCGCTCTTCAAGGAGTGCGCCGAGTACGGCCGCCGCCACGGCGTGATGCTGGCGTTGCAGAACCACGACGACTTCCTGAAGACGGCCGATGAAACCATCCGGCTGGTGGAGGCCGTGGATTCCGAATGGTTCCGCGTGCTGCTGGACATCGGCAGCCTGCGCCGCCACGATCCCTACCAGGAGATCGCGCGGCTGGTGCCCTATGCCGTTTCCTGGCAGTTAAAGGAAAACGTCGGGTACGGGAAGAAGGAGACGCCCGTGGATCTCGTGCGGCTGAAGCGCATCATCGACGAGGGCGGCTATCGCGGTTACCTGCCCATCGAGACGCTGGGGCCGGGCGATCCGCGCGTGAAGGTGGCGCGCTTCCTGGAACGCGTGCGCGCCGTCTTCTCGTAAATTACCGCGCCCGCGCTGCGGCGAAGGCGCGCTCGAAACCAGGAAGGGAGCGCTCCACCACGTCCATCGGAACCGTCAGGGAGAGCCGGATGTAGCCGCTCCTGCCGAAGCCCGTGCCCGGCACCGCCAGGATCCCTTCTTCCATCAGCCGCTCGACAAAGGCCACATCGTCCGGCACGGGCGTCTTGGGAAAGACGTAGAAGGTGCCCTGCGGCTTCGTCACCTCGTAGCCGATGCGGGCCAGCCCGTCGCAGATCACGTCGCGCTTGCATTGGTAGAGCGATACGTCGACGGTCTCATCCGGCGTCTCGGCCATCACCCACTGCCAGATGGCCGGCGCGTTGATGAAGCCCAGGATGCGGTTGGTGAAGGTGCAGGCATCCCGCAGCCTGGCGGCTTCTTCGAGTTGCGGCGAGATCGCCAGGTACCCTATGCGTTCGCCCGAGATCGCCATGGCCTTGGACCAGGAGTGCGCGATCACGGTGCGGCGGATCAGCGCCGCGGTCTCGGGCACTTGCACGCCGTCGAAGGCGATGGCCTTGTACGGCTCGTCGCTCACCACCGTGACGGGATGGTCGAGGCTGTCGACGAGCGCCCCGAGTTCCCGCAGCACCGCTTCGCTGTAGATCGCGCCGGTGGGGTTATTGGGCGAGTTCAGCAGGATAGCCTTGGTGCGGGGCGTAATGGCCGCGGCGATCCGCTGGATATCGGGCTGGAAGTCGTCGCGCGTCTCCACCCGCACCATGCGGCCGCCGTGGTTTTCGATGTAGAAACGGTACTCGGGGAAGTAGGGGAAGAGCACGATCACCTCGTCCCCGGGGTCCAGCACGGCCTTGAGATAGGTGTTGCAGGCGCCCGCCGATCCCACCGTCATGATGAGGTGGTCGGCGGTGTAGGGCAGGCCGGTGGCGGCTTCCAGGCGCCGCGCCATTTTCGCCCGCACCTCCGGGAAACCGGCGTTGGGCATGTAGCCGTGGCCGTTCGGCCGTCCGTTGGCGGCCACTCGCCGCAGCATCTCCAGCACGCGCGCGGGCGGCTCGGTTTCGGGGTTTCCCAGGGTGAAGTCGAAGACATTCTCCGCGCCGCGCTGGGCCTTCACCCGCGCGCCGATCTCGAACATGCGCCGAATCCACGACGCCCGTTCCATCTGCTCCGCGATAGTGGTTGCGATGCTCATTCCTCGATCCGGTTGTAAACCTCCACGCTGTCCACCACGTTGATGCCGGCCGCCTGCAGCCGCGTGATGGCCTCGTCCGGCCGATCGAAGCGGAAGATCAGCACCGCGCGATCCGAACGGCCGAAGGTGAAGGCGTACATGTACTCGATGTTTACGGGCGAGTTCTCCATGGCTTCGAGCACCGCGGCCAGCCCGCCGGGGCGGTCCGACACTTCCACTGCCACCACCTCCGTGGCGCTCGCCACGTAGCCCGCCTGTTGCAGCACGTCGGCCGCTCTCTGCCAGTCCGACACGATCAGCCGCAGGATGCCGAACCGTTCCGTGTCGGCCAGCGCCAGGGTGCGGATGTTGATCCCTTCGCGCGCCAGCAGGCGGCACGGTTCGATCAACTGTCCCGGCTTGTTCTCCAGGAACAGCGACAACTGGTGCAGTTTCATAAGCTCCTCCGGTCGAAAACCCGCTTCGCCTTGCCCTCGCTGCGCTGGATGGTCCGGGGCGCCACCAGCCGCACGTTCGCCCGCAGCCCCACGGTATGCTCGATGGCGTGGTTCAGCTTGCTCTGCAGCCGTTCCAGCCCCCCGATCTTGTCGCTGAACGCTTCCGCGGTGACCTCGATCTGCACCTCCATCTCATCCAGGCCCTTCTCGCGGGTGAGGATGATCTGGTAGTGCGGCAGGGTGCCCTCCACGGCCAGCAGCGCGGATTCGATCTGGGACGGGAAGACGTTCACCCCGCGGATGATGAACATGTCGTCGCTGCGCCGGGAGATGCGCCGCACGCGCCGGACGGTGCGCCCGCAGCCGCAGGGCTCCGGAATGAACGCCGTGATGTCGCGCGTGCGGTAGCGGATCATGGGCATGGCGCGCTTGGCCAGGGTGGTGAGCACCAGTTCGCCCTCCTGCCCGTCGGTCACCGGCTGGCCGCTCTCCGGGTCCACGATCTCCGGGTAGAAGTAGTCCTCGAAGATGTGCAGCCCGTTCTGGCAGCGGCACTCGGAACCCACGCCCGGCCCGGTGATCTCCGAGAGGCCGTAGATATCGTAGGCCTTGATGCCGCTGGCGGCTTCGATGTGGCGGCGCATGGAGTCCGTCCAGGGTTCCGCGCCGAAGACGCCGGCCCGCAGCTTCGAGCTGCGCAGATCCACCCCCAGTTCGCCGGCGCGGTCCAGCAGGTGAATGAAGTAGCTGGGGGTGGAGCAGATGGCTGTAACGCCGAAGTCGCGCATCAGCATGATCTGGCGGTCGGTGTTGCCGCCGGAGATGGGGACCACGGTGGCGCCCAGCGCTTCGGCGCCGTAGTGCGCTCCCAGCCCGCCGGTGAACAGGCCGTAGCCGTAGGCGTTCTGCACCACGTCGCCGCGGCCCAGGCCGCAGGCAGCCATGGTGCGCATCATGGCGGAGGTCCACACCTCGACGTCCTCGCGGGTGTAGGCCACCACGATGGGCTTGCCGGTGGTGCCGCTCGAAGCGTGCAGCCGAACGACGTCCTGCATGGGGCTGGCGAAGAGCCCGAACGGGTAGGTGTCCCGCAGGTCCGCTTTCACCGTGAAGGGCAGCCGCGCGATGTCCTCCAGGGTACGGATGTCTTCAGGGGCTACGCCGCGCTCGTCCAGGCGGTAGCGAAACAGTTCCACTTTGGCGTAGGCGCGTTCCACCACCGCCCGCAGCCGGCTCAACTGCAACTGCCGCATCTGCGCCGCCGGGATGTAGTCCAGCGCGCTGGCGGGATGGAACCCGCCCGCGGAGCCGTCCAGGGCGCCGTTCATGCTTTCCTCCCCACCGCGAATGCCTCCAGGTTGAGATCCAGTACTTTCTCGGGCAGGTTTGCCCGCATGGCATCCAGCCACGCCGCTTCCGGGATGTCCAGCCGGATGCTCAGCGCTCCCAGCAGAGCCACGTTCAGGGTTTTCCGGCTGCGCAGCCGGCTGCCGTCCACCGCATCGGGCGCAATCAGCGTGCCGCCGGGACGCAGTTGCGGGCGATTGTTGTCCACCTGCCCGGGGTCCAGCACCACCAGGTAATCGGCCTCTCGGGACGGAACCATGGGGCTCAGCACGCGCTGCCCATAGCGCACGTCGCTCGAAACCGACCCGCCGCGCTGGCTCATGCCGTGGATTTCGCTCTTCTTCACGTCCAGGCCGGCCCGAAAGGCGGCATCGGCCACGATATCGGAGGCCTTCAACACGCCCTGCCCGCCGAGACCCGCAATGATGATGTTCGTCACGCCGCTCACTGGCACTTCTCCAATGCGCCTTCGGCAACGATGGCGCGTTCGTAGGCCTTGATCTTGCCCGCCGCCAGCAGGCAGTTGCGGCGCGCCACGATGACGGACAGTTCGCGCCGCGCGAGCGCCTCTTCCACCAGGCTGCGGAAGCCCTCGGGGTCCGCCGGCGGATCGATCACCGCCACGTGGGATACCCCCGCCGCACGCGCCAGGTCTTCGATGATGACCTTGCCGGTGGCCTGGTGCTCCAGGGTGCGGCCCGTGGCGGGATGCTCCTGCATGCCGGTCATGGCGGTGGTGCCGTTGTCCAGAATCAGAACCACGTGGCCTGTGGGCGGCGGGTTGTAGACCATCTCCACAATGCCCGTGATGCCGGAGTGGACGAAGGTGCTGTCGCCGATGACGCTCACCACGCGGCGCGCTTCCTCTTCCGGCAGCACGTGCCGCATGCCCAGGCCGACCCCTATGGAGGCTCCCATGCACACGCAGGTGTCCATGGCGCCGAAGGGTGGCAGCACTCCCAGGGTGTAGCAGCCAATATCGCCCGCCACGATGCAGCCCAAGTCGCGCAGGGTGGAGAAGACCGTGCGATACGGGCAGCCGTGGCACAACTCCGGCGGCTTGCCGGGCGGAGGCGCCGCCTCGGGCGTCTCGTCCCGCGCCAGGATGCGCCGCACGCGCTCTACGTTCAGCTCGCCGAAGCGATACATCGGGGGAGCGGATTCCACCGCCATGCCGGCGGCGCGGATGGCATCGGCCAGGTAAGGGTCGCCCTCTTCAATGACGACGCAGCGCTCGACCGATGCGGCGAACTCCCGGATGGCCTGGTAGGGCAGGGGATGGGTCATTCCCAGCTTGAGCAGCGCGGCTTCGGGCGCGGCTTCGCGCGCATGGACGGCCGCCACGCCCGAGGCGATGATCCCCAACGGGCCGCCCGGGGTGCGCTCCCGCGGCCCCTCGGCTTCGTTCCACTCCGCCACACGGGCGAGTTTTTCCCGCAACCTGCGATGGGCCGGACGCGCGTTGGCGGGAATCATCACCCGGCCGCGAATGTCCCGGGTGAAGCGCGGCTGGGGCGCCGGACGCGGCGCTTCCGGCAGCACCACGGTCTTCGAGTGGCACACCCGCGTGGTCATCCGCAGCAGCACCGGCAGTTCCCAGCGCTCGGAGATTTCGATCGCCAGCAGCGTGTAGGCGTAGGCCTCCTGGGAATCGGAGGGCTCCAGCATGGGGACGCCCGCGGCTACGGCGTAGCGGCGGTTGTCCTGCTCGTTCTGGCTGGAGGCCATTCCCGGGTCGTCGGCCGAAACCACTACCAGCGCGCCGGTCACGCCCGTGTAGGCCGCGGTGAACAGCGGGTCCGCCGCCACGTTCAGCCCCACGTGCTTCATGGTAACCAGCGCGCGGGCGCCGGCGTAAGCCGCCCCGATGGCCACTTCAAGCGCCACTTTTTCATTCGGCGCCCACTGCGCGCGCCCACCCAGCGATGCGAGGTGCTCCAGTATCTCGGTGGACGGCGTTCCGGGATACCCGGTGCCCAACGCCACGCCGGCGTGATACGCCGCCAGCGCCACGGCTTCATCTCCGCTTAACAATACACGGCCCGAATCTCTCATTGCGTTCGCCAATTCCCAGGCAGGCCCAGCCGGCTGTGGAGGGAAGAAAAACGATTTTAGCGTAAAGCCGCTCCAGCGGGTTAGAATTCGTCCATGGAGCTATCCGAACTCGCCGGCCAGGCGCGCAACTGGCTGCAAGAGGCGCAATCGGTGGCGGTCCTCACCGGCGCCGGTATTTCCGCCGAAAGCGGCATCCCTACCTTCCGGGGGCAGGGCGGGTTGTGGAAGCAGTATCGTCCCGAAGACCTCGCCAACCCGCAGGCGTTCGAGCGGGACCCCGTGCTGGTTTGGGAGTGGTACGACTGGCGGCGCGGGGTGATCGCGCGCGCCGAACCGAACGCCGCGCATCGGGCGCTGGCCGCGCTCGAAGCCGCCCGGCCCGGCTTTACCCTCATCACCCAGAACGTGGACGGGCTGCACGACCAGGCCGGTTCACGCTCCGTTTTGAAGCTGCACGGCGACATCTGGCGGCTGCGCTGCACCGCCTGCGGCGCGGAGTGGCCGGACCGCCGCGCGCCCTTGCCCAAGCTGCCGCCACACTGCCAGTGCGGCGGTCTGGCGCGTCCCGGCGTGGTGTGGTTCGGCGAAGAGCTGCCGGAAGGCATCATGGCCGAAGCCGAGCACGCCGTGCGTCATGCCGAGGTCTTTCTTTTTATCGGCACCTCCGCGATGGTCTATCCCGCCGCGGGTCTCATCCCCCTGGCGAAGAGCGCCGGCGCGCGAGTGATCGAAATCAACGTGGAGCCGACCGCCGGCTCAACCTTCGCCGATTGCGTCCTCACCGGCCGTGCGGGCGAGATACTCCCCTGCCTGGCCCGTTGAGGCTACACTCTACCTATGAGACTCCTCCCGGCACTCGCCGCAGTGGCCGCGCTGGCCGGCGCACAGGATTTCGACATCCTGGTGCGCAACGGCCGCGTCGTGGACGGCACCGGCAACCCGGCCTTCACCGCCGATATCGGGATCCGCGGGGGGCGCATCGAGGCGATCGGGCGACTGGCGGGCAAGACCGCTCGGCGCACTATCGACGCCTCGGGCCTCACGGTCACCCCGGGCTTCATCGACATCCATAACCACTCCGACTACAACATCGTCGAGGACGGCGATGCGCAAAGCATGGTGCGGCAGGGCGTCACCACCATGATTCTGGGGGAGGGCGGTTCGGCCGCGCCCATCGGCGGCAAGCAGGCGCCCACGCCCGAAAAGCCCGACTGGCGCGATTTTAAGGGCTACTTCGCGCGCCTCAAGCGGCAGGGCATCTCGACCAACATCGGGAGCCTGGTGGGCTCGAGCCAGGTGTGGACCTACGTGCGCGGCGAAAGGGACGGCCCGGCTACCCCCGCCGAACGCGAGCAGATGCGGGAGATCGTGCGGCAGGCCATGCGGCAGGGCGCGCTCGGGGTGGCCAGCTCGCTCAGCGGGCCGCCGGGGTCGTGGATCGACACCGAAACCCTGGTTGCCATGTGCCAGGCGGCCGGCGAATTCGGCGGCTACTACTCCACCCACATGCGCACCGAGGGCCACGGCGTTTTCGAAGCGGTGGCGGAGGCGCTCGAGATCGGCCGGAGCGCCGGGGTTCCGGTGGATATCATTCACCTCAAGATTGCGGAACACAAGCTCTGGGGCAAGATGCCGGAGTTGATCGCCTCGATCGCCGCCGCGCGCGCCCGCGGGCAGGAGGTGGAGGCCAACGTCTATCCGTACCGCGCGGGGCAGAACAACCTCGCCACCATTCTGCCGCCGTGGGCGCACGAGGGCGGCCCGCAGGCGCTGATCGCGCGCACGAAAGACCCCGCGCTGCGCCCGCGCCTGGAGCGCGAAATCCTGCACGGCATTCCCGGCAGCAACTGGTACAACCACTACACCGCCACGGGCGGGTGGGAAGGGATGCTGCTGGTCTCCTTCTCCAATCCCGCCTACAAGCGGTTCGAGGGCAAGCGCATGAGCGAGGTCATCGCGGCCCTGGGGCGCCCGCCCATCGACGTGCTGTTCGAACTGCTGGCGGAGAATAACGGCTCGGTCCCCACGGTCTACTTCCATCACGCCGAGGAGGACATGCGCTACGCGCTGGCGCAGCCGTTCGTCTCCGTAGGCTCGGACGGTGCGGCGCTCAAGACAGAAGGGCCGCTTGCGGCGGGTAATCCGCACCCGCGCTACTACGGCACCTTCCCGCGCCTGCTAGGCCGCTACGTGCGGGAAGAGAAGGTTCTCACCCTGGAGGAAGCGGTGCGCAAAATTACCTCCGCCAACGCTGCCAAAATCCGGCAGTTCGACCGCGGCCTGCTGCGCCCCGGCATGGCGGCCGACGTGACGGTCTTCGACGCCGCCACCGTGATCGACCGCGCCACCTTCGAGAAACCGCACCAGTACCCGGAAGGCATCCAGTACGTGTTGGTGAACGGCACCCTGGTACTGGAGGAGAGCCGCCACACCGGCGCACGTCCCGGCGCCATTCTCTACGGGCCCGGCTACAAACAGGAGGATTGACATGCCGGTCGGGCTCGCTGTAGCCCTTGCAATGGCCGCGGCGCTATCGCTTCCGGCGGAGGATCCCGCGAAACTCAGCGAAGGTTTGCCCCGCGAACTGGCGATGATCGTCGATGGCGCGCTGGCGGTTCCGCCCGAACTCGGCGCGGAAGCGCTGATTCGCGCCGCCACTTCCGGCGGCATCCGGTCTCCGGAGAAGCGTATCGCGCTGCTGGAGAGAGCCGCGGAGATCGGCGCGTACGTCGAGAAGCCGCATCCCCGGGTGTTCGTCGGGCCGCGCTTTCCTGCGTCAAAAGAATACTTTCAGGGCCTGAAGTATGGGTTGAAGCTCGACCGCTTGTCGATTACCGCGCGCAGCCTTACGGAGATCGGGCGCATCGACCGGCGGCGGTCGCTCGAAGAGGTGCCTCACTTCGCCCCGTACCGTCTCGAACGGCGCTCCTGCGAGGACGCGCTCGTGGATGACGTTGCGGCGTATTACGATCTCTGCGCCGTCACGGTGAACCATGCATTCAACGAGGAGCGACGCCGGGGCGAGCACCTCGATTTGGCGATGTCCGCGCTGAGCCGGGTGACCTTCGCCGCGGAGGTGGCGCCGGCGGCCAGGATGGTTGCCTCCCTGGATCTCCCGCCGGACGAGACCGGGCAACTCGCCAACAGCCTGGCCGGCGCTCTGGAACGGGTCCATGACTCCGGCCGCGGCTTTTCCGCGGCACAGCCGCGCATCGACAGGGCCCTCCGGCAGGCACTGATTCCCAGGTTGGTAAAGCTGGGGATCGACCCGGCCGCGCTCGAGACCGCTTACCAAAACTATCGCGAGCGGCATCTGAAAGCGCCACCATGCGCGGAGAACCAGATGCGGCTGACACCGTTCCTCAGGGAGGACCCCGAGATTATGAGGCTGGCGAGCCGGCTGGTGTTTCGCGATGCCGCTGCAAAGGTCCGGTACACGCCGGAAGAGCGCACTGGTGAGGAGTGGCGGGCGCGGTTCGAGGAGTTCACCACAGCCGTCGGACGACTGCAGCCCGGACCGGACCAATCGCCCGCGGACCTGTTTCGAATCCAGCGCATGCTGCTGGGCGAGGTGTCCGCGCTGGTGCCGCCCGGCCCGGAACGGGAAACCCTGCTCCGGACCTACGTGGCTACCCTGGCCTCGGCGCCGCTCGATGGCGGCGTGGCGGCGTGGCTGGTAGATATCATGAGCCTGCTGAAGCTGGTGGAGGCCGCCGGCGCGGGAGACCGGGTACGCGTGCTGGCGATGATGGAGCAAGGCGCCAACGCCAACCTGGCCTTCTTCGCGCGCATGGAGCGCCTGCTGCCTGCGCGCAAGGGCAGATAGCATGGCGGGTGTGCGGTGGCCCACAGGCGGGGCGGGCCTGCTGGCATGATAAATTCCCAAAACCATGATATAAGTTGAGGCGTGACGCTTTCGTACCACGGGGCTCGCGGACTGATTATCATTGCATTCCTCGTTCGCGGGTGCTTCTATTGCGTGGTACAGCCGATCTGGGAGGGGTTCGACGAGTGGGCGCATTTTGGCTACATTCAGCACCTCGCTGAATACTGGCATCTGCCCTCCAGGTCTCATCCTGTCTCGGATGCGCTACACCGGTCGCTTGAGTTGGTGCCGGTCTCCCGCTCAGCCGCGCAATCCTTGCCTGAGTCGATCACTCATGATGACTTCTGGCGGCTACCGCTTGAAGAACGTCTTACTCGTGAAAGGGAATTCGGGGAGCTGTGCCATTATCACAAGGGTAAGTCGAAGGATTCCCAGGTGTTGAGGCAGTATGAAGCTCAACAGCCGCCCCTGTACTACATACTCCTGGCGATTG
>JAWLGN010000196.1:0-10426 GCA_041685075.1 Bryobacteraceae bacterium | reverse complement strand
ACCGCGCCAAGCGCCATACCCGCATCCAGGGCGTGCCCGTGCTGGGCGCCGGCCCGGAGCTGCCCGCCATCGCCGCCCGCTACGCCGTCGAGGAGGTCCTCATCGCCCTCCCCTCCGCCACCGGACCGCAGATGACCGCCATCCTCCGCCATTGCCACGCCGCCGGCGTCCGCTGCCGCACCATCCCCGCCCTGGCCGAAATCATCGAAAACGCCGCCCTGGCGCCGCAAATCCGCGACGTC
Organism: Bryobacteraceae bacterium; assembly: GCA_041685075.1. Taxonomy (GTDB): domain Bacteria; phylum Acidobacteriota; class Terriglobia; order Bryobacterales; family Bryobacteraceae; genus JAMCRM01. The sequence continues at coordinate 10,184 of JAWLGN010000196.1, read as the reverse complement.
GCCGTGGAAGACCTGCTCGGCCGCACGCCCGTGCGCCTGGAGCAGCACGACATCGTCGCCCGCCTGCGGCACGAAACCGTGCTGGTCACCGGCGCGGCCGGCTCCATCGGCTCCGAACTCTGCCGCCAGATCGCCCGCTTCCAGCCGCGCGCCATCGTGGGCTTCGAAATCGCCGAAACCGCCCTCTTCCACATCGATCGCGAAATGCGCGCCGCCTTCCCCCAGGTGCCCTTCTACCCCGAAATCGGCAGCATCCGGGACCGCGCCCGCTTCGCCGCCGCGCTGGCCGCCCACCGGCCCTCCATCGTTTACCACGCCGCCGCCTATAAGCACGTCCCCATGATGGAAGGGCACCCCTTCGAGGCCGTGGAGAACAACATTCTGGGCACCTGGACCGTGGCCTCCGCCGCCGCCGAATACGGCGTGCGCGACTTCGTCATGATCTCCACCGATAAGGCCGTGCGCCCCACCTCCGTGATGGGCGCCTCCAAGCGCGTCGCCGAAATGATCGTCCGGGGCATGCAGAACGGCAGCACCAAGTTCGTCTCGGTGCGCTTCGGCAACGTCCTGGGCTCGAACGGCAGCGTCGTCCCCATTTTCAAAGAGCAGATCGCGCGCGGCGGCCCCGTCACCGTCACCCACCCGGACATGCGCCGCTACTTCATGACCATCCCGGAAGCGGCGCAGCTCGTCCTCCAGGCCTCCACCATGAGCCAGGGCGGCGAGATCTTCGTCCTCGACATGGGCGAACCCGTGAAGATCGTGGATCTCGCCACCAACCTCATCCTGCTCTCCGGGCTACAGCCCGGCCGGGACATCCAGATCGAGTTCACGGGCATCCGCCCCGGAGAGAAGCTCTACGAGGAGCTGAACAACCTGGAGGAAGACACCCTCCCCACCTACCACGAGAAGATCAAGATCTTCGCCGGGAACGGCAACTCGCTGCCGGACATCCAGTTCTTCCGGGAACTCGCCGCCGCGCGCGACGAATCCGCCCTGCTGCTCCACTTCAAGGAGCTGATCCCGGATTACAACCCTTCGAGCGAACTGCTCCACAGGGTGCTCCAGGACAGCCCCCGCCCCCTCGCCGCGCACGCCTGACCGGCGCCCGCCCGCTACTTGCGGTGGTGCGCCACTTCCGGCGTGACGATGTCCTCCGCCGCCGAGGGGTCGCCGTCCGCCGGTCCGTACCAGACGCTGCCGCCGAAGGTGGTGACGTAGATCATCTTCGAGTTGAACGGGTCCGGCACCACCCGGTGTCCCCACTTGAAGTTGTAGCCGCGGATGCGCTCCCAGGTGGCGCCGCGGTCCCGCGAACGCCATGCCGAACTCTCGAAGCCGCAGGCGTAGAGCGTGCGGTTGCGCGGGTCGATGGTGACGTCATAGATGTGCTGGTCGCGCGAGAGGACGTGCTTCCAGGAAGCGCCGCCGTCGGTGGAGAGGAAGATGCCGCCGCCCTCGGCGCCGTCCGGAGTCCTGCGTCCCCAGGCCGCCAGGTAGAGGCGCCGCGTGTCGGCGGGATCCACGGCCAGGCCGTTCGGCCCGTTCACGCCCTCCGGTAGAGGCACCGGCTCCCAGGTTTCGGCGCCGTCGCGCGAGCGGTAGAGCGCGCCGTCGCCGTCGTTGCCGATCGAGCCGTCCTCGGTGCGCCGCGCGACCACCAGGTAGAGCGTGCCGTCCGACGCCCGCTCCAGCCGCCATGCCATGGGGTCCTTCTGGACGATGCCGTTGTTTTTGAGCGTCCAGTTCTTCCCGCCGTCGGTGGTCTTGTAGACGCCGCGGCCGTAGGCGGTCATGTAGAGCACGCGCGCGTCCACGGGACTGGCCGGGTCGAGCACGATGTGGGTGGCGGCCGAGGGCGGCAGGTTCTCGTCGGCAACGCGCCAGGTGCGCCCGCCGTCTTCGCTGATCACCACGCCGCCGTTATACGTGGACGTGCTGCGCCCGCGCCACATCTTGGGACGCGGCAGGTCGTGCACCCCGGAAGCCACCGCCCAGACCCGCCCCTTCACCTTCGGGTCGAACTCCATCCAGTAGGTCGTGTTCACCCAGCGGCGGGGCATGCCCTCGCGCGTCGCCGAGTCCCAGGTCTTGCCGCCGTCCTCGCTCACGAACGCCCCGATGTCGGTGTAGGAGATGAACATGCGGTTGCGGTCAAAGGGGTCCCAGTGGACACCGTAGGTGGTGGTGACGTCGAGCCCCGTGCTCACCCACTTCCCGTTGGGCGCCTGTTTGGAGTAGACCGCCTGCCAGGTCTTGCCGCCATCGAGGGTCCGGTAAGTGGCGCCTAAGTCGGTGCTGAAGCAGATTTCGGGGTTGTTCGGCCCCACCCCCAGGTTGATCGGGGTGCCGCCCCAACCGGGTCCCAGGCGCTGCGGGATCCACCCGCCCGTGACGTTCGGCGCGCCCTCCTTGTAGTCCGTTTTCCGCACCAGCTCCCAGGTCCGGCCGGTGTCGGTGGTCTTGGCCACCCCGAAGTACTTCCCGCGATAGCCGTAGGAGACGTACGCCATCGAGGGATGGTGCAGGCTGGTGGCGATGGCCGGGATGCGCGGCGACTGGCCGGGCTCGAGGGTGGACTGGCGCCACGTGGCGCCGGAGTCCTCCGAAACGAAGATGCCTTCCTTCGCCACCGCATAGACCACCAGGCGGTCGCCCGCGAAACCGGCCGAGACGTCGGTGAACGCGCTCACCGGGGCCGCCGGACCGGCATGGAACTCGCCGCCGCGGAATTGGCCTACGCTGCGCGCGCCGATCACCCACGGGTTACCTTTGCTGTCCACGTAGATCTTGCGGGCGCCGTCCGGCAGGTCCGTGAGCTTCTTCCAGGTCTTGCCGTAATCGGTGGATACGTGCAGCGCCGCGGCCGAGCCGCGGCCTTCCCCCATGGAGGCGTAGAGCACCTTCGAGTTCTTCGGGTGGATGCCGAGGGCGGTCACGCGCAACGCGGGGCCGCTCTGCAGGACGATGCGCTCCCCGGCGTGGTCGTCCGGCATGATGATGCGCTCGATCGAGGACGGGTCCGGGTAGATGAGCCGCCAGGTGCGCCCGCTGTCGTTGCTGCGGAACAGCCCCAGGGCGTTGGCGTAGATGGTGGCGGGGTCCACCGGGTCGAACACGAAGAAGCCGACCCCGCCGCGCAGGTTGAAATTGCGCCAGGACTCGCCGGCATCGTGCGTGATGTAGGCGCCCGACATGTCGCAGCGGACCAGGACGGTCTTCGGGTTGTGCGGGCTGATGGTGGGGAGGAACTGCGCGCCTCCACCTCCGGGTCCGATGATCTTCCAGGGCGCTGCGGCGGCGGCAGCGGCGGGGAGAAGCACCGGGATCAGAAGAAGCGAAACGGGAAGTCGCATCTGGGCTATTCCTCTATACTCTTGGTTTAGCTTATATCACTACGGATGTGCGAGGAGGTTGTCCAATGCGTGTGACGACGGCAGTCGCGGCGGCGGGATTGATCTGCCAGGCGTTTGCCCAGAACGTGATCGTGCGGCCGGAGATGACCGACGAAGTGCTGGTGAACCCCGGGATGGGCATCCAGACGTTCCAGCGGTACAATCGCCAGGCGCTCTATCCCACGCTGCGATGGTCCGAGGTGGGACCGGAAAAGCCCGTCCCCGACGTCGAGGGCGTCGATTTTCCGGAAGCTTCGGTGGCGTACCTGCGCTGGTTCTGGTGGCAGCTCGAGCCGGAGCAGGGCAAGTACCGGTGGGACATCCTGGATACCGCCTTCGAGGAGGCGCGCAAGCACGGGCAGGCACTCAACATCCGGCTGATGCCCTACGACCAGGGCAATCCGCTGCCCGAGTGGTTTCGCAACTCCGGCGCGCGCCGCGCCAACAGGCCGGACGACCCCGACGACGGCCGCGGCGGCGGCAAGGTGTGGGTGCCGGATTCCGCCGACCCGCTCTACATCAAGCACTGGAGCGCGCTGGTGCGCAAAGCCGGCGAGCGCTACGACGGCCACCCCTATCTGGACACCGTGGATATCTCCACCTTCGGCTATTGGGGCGAGGGCTGGGGGCCGCACCCGCCCGACATGGCCACCCAGAAAGCGCTCATCGACGTGTACTTCGAAGCCTTCCCGCGCACACAGCTGCTCATGCAGGTGGACGTCGTCGAGGCCCTGGCCTATGGCACGTCACGCGGCGCCGGGTGGCGCGCCGACTGCTGGGGAGACCAGGGCCGCCCCGGCCGTAATTTCGCCCACATGTACGACGCCTACCCGCAGGCCATCGCGGAGGCGGCGCCCGAGGCGTGGAAGCACGGCCCCGTCTCGCTCGAAACCTGCGGCACCCCGGGCTCCTGGTACCGCGGCAAGTACGACCTCCAGTACAACTTCGACCAGGCTCTGCGCTGGCACGCCTCGACGTTGAACCTGAAGTCCACCGCCATCCCGGAGGAGTGGAAGAAGGCGTTCCACGAGTTCCAGAAGAAGATCGGCTACCGCTTCGCGCTGCGGCGCATGGAGTACCCCGGCAAGGTGAAGGCCGGTTCGATGATGCGGGTCAAAATGTGGTGGCACAACGCCGGGGTGGCGCCGGTCTACAGGGAGTACACGCTGGCGGTTCAGTTCGCTGCGGCAAGCGGCAGCGCGGTGGAGCCCGTTCCGGTGGACGTGCGGAAATGGCTGCCCGGCGATGCGACCTTCGACGGCAATCTCTGGGTCAGCGATGCGCTGCCGCCGGGCGCCTATCGCCTCCGCGTGGCCATGCTCGACCCGCGCACCCGGAAACCCGCCATCCGGTTCGCCATGAAGGGCCGGCAGCCGGACGGCTGGTACGACGTCGGGGAGATCTCGATTCAGTAGTCCGCGAGGCTACACGGATCCGCGTCGGAGCAGCCGGTCCAGGCTGATGGGACCGGCGCCCGCCATTGCCAGGTACAGGAAGATGAAGCAGTAGAGGACGGCCAGTTCGCCGCCGTTCAGAATCGGCCAGAACCCGCGGGGCGAGTGCATCATGAAATACGCCACCGCCATCTGGCCGCTGAGGATGAAGGCCACGGGACGCGTGAACAGGCCCAGCATTATCAGCAGCCCGCCGGCCGTCTCCAGCGCCCCGGCTGTCCAGACCAATGAAGGGAAACTTGCCGCCGCGCCGTTTCCGTCTAAGCCGCCGAACAGGCCGAAGAGCTTTTGAAAACCGTGTAGTGAGAACGCGAATCCCGCGGCGATACGCAACACGGAGAGCGCTCGCGCCTCCAGGAACTTAAGCATGCTTGTGCCTCTTTTTCCAGACTGTTTCACTGCTTCTCGCGCGTGCAGCGCCTCTTCAGCGCCGCTCGCGCGCTTCAGCGTCGGTCCCTGCGATACATCGGCGGCGCGCTGCGCGCGCTAGCTTTTGATATCGCTCACCTTGATGGTTTCGCCCTCGAGTTCGCCGGAAACCGTCACCTTCTTGCCGGCGTGCGGGGCCGCCTTTGCCTGGTCGTCGAGCTTGTAAACCTGGCCTTCGGACGTGACCAGCACGGCCTTGGCGCCTGCCTTGATGCAGGAAGCCGCGCAGTCCGCGTGCTTCTCGCTGGCCGCCTTCGCCCCTTGCCGCGCGGCGCACTTGTCATCTACCACGTAGCCTTGAAACTCGGCGGCCAGCGCGCCGGCAGCAACAAGCGCCAGCGCCGAAAACATCAAAACGACCCTCTTCATAGCGTGGGGACCTCCTTTGATATTGAGCAGCGCCATCGCGCAGCGGGTTCGCCCCCCGCCGGGCTGCGCGTACGAATCCGCACAAAAAAGAAAGGCGCAACCTTCCACCGCCGTTGTTGGCCGGCGGGGAAGGTTGCGCCGCGGTCCTGGTCTTCGGTCTACCTCATGAACCGAACGATCCGGATCACCACAGGAATTTCAGGGCGAACTGGATCACCCGAGGCGATCCGGCGCTGCGGATACGCCCGAAGTTTTTCGAGTTTACCGTGCTGTCCGGGTTCGAGAGACGAACCTGGTTGAAAGCGTTGAAGAACTCGGCACGGAACTGCAGCCGCTTCCCTTCCGCCACCGGGATATCCTTCATCGCCGACATGTCGTTGTTGGCCATGCCGGGGCCGCTCAGGATGTTGCGTCCCAAGTCGCCATAGATGCCTCTCGGAACCTGCGCCGTCGGAACGAACGCGCCGGTGTTGAAGAACTGCGCGATCATGTCGCCGCGGCTGCCATGCTCCCGTGCGATGGGACTGCCGGTGAGCTGCGCATGCTGGCGGCTGCCGGTGCCGTCGAGAGCCACGTCGTCTCCCATGGCGAACGTCATGGGGAGCCCGCTCTGCAGCGTGTGGATGCCGGTGAGCGTCCAGTTCCCCAGAATGGCGTTCAACGCCCCGCTCTCAAAGCGCAGTTCGGGCGACCAGACCCAGGACGCTACGAAGGCGTGCCGGCGGTCGAAGTCCGAACGGCCCCGGTTGTAAGAGAGGTCAAAGGGGTTGTCGAGCAAGCGGCTGTAAATGTTATTGGATAGCGTGTCGAGCGATTTCGACAGGGTGTACGCGGCAGAGAGAGACAGCCCCTGGGCGAACCGGCGCGTCAACTGCGTCTGCCAGCTATGGTACCAGTTGCGGTGGTCGTTGGACATCATCTTCGCCAGCGGCGAGATGATGCCGGGCGCGTAGATGACCCGATTATTCACGTTCTGCAGCGATGGCGGCTCGCCGGTGATTGGGTCGTTGATGAACCGCGCGGGGTTCACGTTCCGCCGCGCCTCGATCTTGGTCCCGATTTTGCCGATGTAGGCGCTCTGGATCATCACCGTCGGGGTAAGCTGCCGCTGGAGCGTGAGGTTCCAGGACTGGATGTAGGCCGTGCTCATATCGAGCGGCAGGTAGAAGCCGGCCATCGGCAGCGGGAAGAGGTTGCAATCCACGCCGGGGAAGGAGTCCTGCGCGGAGCATCCGAACTGCTTCGGCGTCACTGGGGGCGCGACCTGCCCCAGTGCGCCGAAGGGGCTCTCGAAGCGGCCGTCGAAGTTCTGGACGTTGCCGGCCCAGGGCGCGTTTTCCTGCGCCACGGAATCCGCCTTGATGAGGTCGTAGTAGACGCCGTAGCCGCCCCGGACGCTGGTGGTCCCGTTGCCGGTGACATCCCAGGCGAAGCCGAACCGGGGCGCGAAGTTATTCAGGTCGCTTCCGATAATGCCCCGGCCCAAACCCGGATCGCCCGCGAACAGCAGGTTCGGCGGCGCATCCGAAAGCACGCTGGATTTCTGCCCCGGAGCGAAGGCGCTGAGGCGGTCGTAGCGGTCCACCCACGGCAGGAAGGGCTCGTAGCGCAGGCCGAAGTTGAGCGTCACCCGGGAGTTCAGGCGATACTCGTCCTGGAAGTAGAACGCCGGCAGCGTGGTGAGGTTGTCGTTTTCGCGAACGCCGAAGCCGGTGGTGAAATTGCGGTACGCGCCCAGCAGAAAATCCGCGAAGGCATCGCCGGTACGCGAGCCATTGAACGTGAAGGTCGGGTTGCCCAGAAAGACCTGGCGCCACCAGAGCTTCAGCACTTCCCCGCCGAACTTGAAGCTGTGGCGGCCGCGCATCCAGCTCACGTCGTTGCGGAAGTGCCAGTTATGGTTCGTGAACAGGACCCGGCCGGAAGATCCGAAGAAGTTGAAGTATCCCGTAACGTCCACGTGGGGTGCGCCCGCTTCGGAATACTGGGGCATATCCATCCCGAGCGTTCCCGGCTCGATGGTCTGGGTGGCGTCGTTCAGCGAATAGGTGCGCAGGAACGAAAGCATGGCCTGGTTCAGGACGTTGGGGCTGAACGTGTAGGTGTCGTTCAGCGTCACCATGGTGGTCTTCTGGTCCTGCCGGTTTCCCACGTACCCCGGGATGTTGCCGCCGGACATTTCCCGCGACTGCCCGTTGTCGTCCACGTACAGGTTGGCGGATAGCATGTGCTTCGAGCTGTGATTCCAGTCCAGCCGAGCCATGTACATGTCGTCGTTTCTCGGGTTCGGCGTGAGCGTAACAATCCGGCCCGACGCGGTGACCGGGACGTACTGCAGGAAGTTCTTCGCAACCGGGCTGATGCACCCCGGCCGGACAACGTTGCCCGCCAGGCAGGGCTGGCCGAAGGCGTCGGTGAAGGGTTGCCCGCTGATCGGGTCGATGGGATTTCTCAACGTGGTGGGCCTGGACCCGTTCAGCAACGCCGTGAAGTCGCCGGCGCGCTCGGCCTCCGAGGGAACGGTGGCCTCCGCGGCGACCGCTTCGGGACGCTCGCGCAAACCCTGGTAGCTGCCGAAGAAAAACAGCTTATCGCGCCGGATCGGCCCGCCGGCCGCCACGCCGAACTGGTTCTGCTTGAGCGACGGCACGCGGTCGGCGAAGAAGTTTCGGGCGTTGAGTTTGTTGTTCCGCAGGAACTCCCATGCCGAACCGTGGAAATCGTTTGTGCCGGATTTGGAGACCACGTTCACCTGCGATCCCGCGTTCCGGCCGTGCTCGGCGGAGAAGTTCTGGGTGACGATGCGGAACTCCTGCAAAGCGTCCGGCGGCGGATAGTTCATGCCGGTATTGCGGGACGGATTGTTGAAGAAGCCGCCGTTGAAGGTGAACAGGTTCATGTTCACCTGCCCGCCGTTGACGTTCATGGTGGGCCCGCTGCGCGCGTCGCTCAACTGCTGCGGCGCACTCACGTTGCTCACGCCCGGAAGAGTGGCGGCCAGCGCCATGACGTTGCGCCCGTTCAGCGGCAGGTCCACCACCCGGCGGTCGTCCACAAGGGCCGATACCGTGGCCGAGCGCGACTCCACCAAGGTGGTTTCCGCGGTCACCGTTACGGCCTCGGCGGCCTGTCCCAGTTGCAGTTTCAGGTCGATCCGGACGTTCTGGTCGATGCTGACCGTGATCCCGGTCAGGGTCATCCTCTGGAACCCGGGACTCTCCGCGGAGACGTTGTAGCTTCCGGGCGGCATCGCCGGGAAGTCATAGAAGCCCTGTACGTTCGAAACTGCCGTACGGGTCAGTTGTTGGCCAACCGAGGTGGCGGAAACCGTAACCCCGGGAATCGCGGCGCCGCTCGGATCGAGCACATAGCCGCTGATGGTTCCGGTTACCTGCGCATGCAGGCACGCCGGCACGAAGAGTAAGACAATCCAACAGAGCGGTAAAAGCAACTTCTTAGTCACATTTTTCTCCTTTACTGTCTCGTCTACTCCACCGTTGTTGAACAATATTGGGCCGACCAATCGAAGGCCGCACAGAGGCGTGGACACGGACGGTTTTGCCTTTGTGTTTGCCCCTGCGCCGGGACGAGGCTCAGGGAGAATGGCCGGGACTCAGGGAGCACCCCGCCTTCGCAAATGATGGATGAGATTACGCGAGAACCCGGCAGCGACGACGCCCGGCCTTGGCGGTGCCAGGCGGCACCGTCCAGGCTACGCAAAACATTCACTGCAGGATATAGTACGAAGAGGCCGGTGTCAACCAACCTGGCCGCTTCGCTTACACTGAGGTGGGAGGTGCGGATGCCGCAATCGAAGAGCATCGTAATGCTGACGGCGAGCCTGTTGGCCGGCTCGCTGCTTTGGGCCGCCGAGGCGCCGATCAAAACACTCGACATCGGCGCTACGGCCCCGGATTTCCGGCTGCAGGGAGTGGACGACCGCTGGTATTCCCTGCGGGATTTCGCGGACGCGAAGATCCTGGTCGTCGTGTTCACCTGCAACCATTGCCCCACGGCGCAGGCCTACGAAGAAAGGCTCGAGCGCCTCACCACCGAGTACAAGGCCAAGGGCGTGAGCCTGGTGGCGATCTCTCCGAACGACGAAAACTCGGTCCGGCTGGATGAGCTGGGGTACACGGACTTGAACGATTCGTTCGAAGAGATGAAAATCCGCGCCGCGCATCGCAAGTTCAGCTTCCCTTACCTCTACGAGGGCGACAGGACGGGAATCTCCCGCGCTTACGGCCCCATGGCCACGCCGCACGCCTTCGTCTTCGATGCCGGGCGCAAACTGCGTTACGTGGGGCGAATCGACGACAGCGAACGCGAAGCGTACGTGAAAGTTCACGACCTGCGGAACGCGCTCGACGCGCTCCTGGCGGGCAAGCCGGTGCCGGTTGAAAAAACCAGGGCCTTCGGCTGCTCCATCAAGTGGGCGGGCAAAGCCGATAGCGTGCGGCAGTTCATGGCCAAGCTGGCGAAAGAGCCGGTCACCGTGGAGCCGGCCGACGCCGAGACGCTCCAAGCGCTGCGGAAG
>JAWLGN010000195.1:0-10536 GCA_041685075.1 Bryobacteraceae bacterium | reverse complement strand
GAAGCTGCTGGCCGACACGCTGGAGGACATCGGCAGCGACGAACCGGTCGTCGTGTTCTGCCGGTTCCACGCGGACCTCGATGCGGTTCACGAGGCCTGTCAGGCGCTCGGCTACGCGAGCCTGGAGCTCTCGGGCCGCCGCGACGAGCTGAAGCGGTGGCAAAACGGCGAGGCGCAGGTCCTCGCCGTGCAAATCAGCGCGGGCGGAGTCGGCGTCGATCTGACCAGGGCGCGCTACAGTCTGTTCTTTTCCCTCTCGTTCTCACTGGGTGAGTATGATCAAGCGCTCGCCCGCGTGCATAGGCCGGGGCAGACGAAGCCTGTTACCCACATCCACCTTATCGCGCGCCACACGGTCGACGAGAGAATTCAACGCGCCCTTGAGAGGCGGGCTGAAGTCATCAATGCGATCCTCGCGGAGATCCGGTCATGACCGGCGTGTCAGAAGTCCTCGCGCACGTCACCTTTGATCCCAACGGGTGCTGGACCTGGGATCGGGCACGCACGAAAGCGGGCTACGGGGAGGCGAATCTTAACGGCCGGATCGTGCTGGTTCACCGGGTTCTCTACACGCGTGTTCACGGCGACATCCCGGACCATCTGGAACTGGACCATCTGTGCCGCAACCGCGCGTGCTGCAACCCATTTCACCTGGAGTTGGTAACGCACCGGGAGAATGTACTCCGTGGCGAATCGCCCCCTGCGCGCTTGGCGCGCGCCACGCATTGCATAGCGGGGCACGAGTTCACGCCGGAGAACACGATCTACATTCAGGGCGGTCGTCGATGCCGCGAATGCAAGATGCAACGGGATCGTGAGTCTTATCGCCGGCGCTTCGGGCTTCGTGGGAACGCGCAATCGAGAAAGATCCATTGCCCCCGAGGGCACCCTTACGACGGGCAGAACACATATCAGCACAACGGCCGCCGTCACTGCCGGACGTGCATGCGGGAGCGTGCACTGAGGCGGCGGAACGGCGCCGCCGCAATCGAGAGCTGAAGAGGAGAACGATCGCAATGAACATGGAGCAACTGAAAGAGTTCGTGTGCCTGGAGAACCGGAAACGCGATCTCGACGCGGAGCTGAAGGGAGTCAAGGCCAAGCTCGACGAGTTGGAGGAAGTCCTGATACCGCAATTCATCGAGGCAGGCCTGACGAAGGCCACCGTCGACGGCCGCACGGTGTCGGTGGCTCAGGAGATCTACGCGAGCCCGCTCGACGGCCGCGAGCGCGTGGTCGAGGCGCTCAAGGCCTCCGAACTCGCGCAGTACGTCAGCGAAAACTACAACACCAATTCGCTCTCGGCGTTCGTGCGCGAAGTGGCGCGGGATGTGGCTGCCCAGGCGGAAAGGGAAGAGCGGATCTTCACCGAGGAGGACGTGCGGGCCGCGCTGCCGGCGCCGCTCGGCCTGGCGTTGAAGATCTCGTTCGTCCACACCCTGCGCAGCAGGAAGGCTTAGTTCAACCAAGGAGAAAACCATCATGCAGGAACTTGTGAAGATCAACGCGCCGCGCGCCCTGACGCTCGGTCCGGAAGCGGCGCAAGCGGTGCAGGAGGCGTTCGCCGTTAACATCGCCGGAGGCAGCGTGTCGGAGTTCGACCTGCCGCGCATCAAGGTCAACCCCGGCACGGCGCTGTGGCTGATCCCCACGCTCGAGGGCGAAGAGACGGCGCAGCGCATCGAAGGCGTGATCGTGTTCGCACGCGACACCCGCGCCTATTACCAGAGCAAGGACGCGGGCAACGTGCCGCCGGACTGCTCCTCCCCGGACAACGTCACCGGCGTGGGCAAGCCGGGCGGCCAGTGCGTCCAGTGCCCGCTCGCGCGGTGGGACAGCGCCGGCGACGGCAGCGGCGCGCAGGCCTGCAAGCAGGTGAAGCAGCTCTTCATGCTGCGCGGCGAGGCGATGTTTCCCGAGGTGGTGTCGCTTCCGCCGACCAGCGTGCGCAACGCCCGGCAGTTCTTCCTCAAGCTCACCACACAGGGCATCCCGTATTACCAGGCATTCGTCGCGATCGAGCTGGAGAAGGCGCAGAACGGCCAGGGCAAGACCTACGGCAAGGCCGTGCTGAAGTTCCTGCGGCGGCTTACGCCGGAGGAGACGCAGCGCGCCGTCGAGTTCCACCAGATGTGCCAGCAGTTCGCCGGCCGCATCCCGACCACGACGTCCGCGGCAGAGGCGAATGCCGACGCCGCGTAGAGGAGCCGCGATGTTCCAGGAGACCATCCTTCAGATCAACAACGGCGCCACGCTCGAGGAACTCTCCGAGGAGCTGGCCAAGGTCGTCGCCGCCGTGCGCGCGGCCGGCAAGAGCGGCGCGCTCACTCTGACGCTCAAGGTGCTGCCCGCTTCGAAAGGCTCGACCGACGTGCTGATGGTCGAGAGCCAAGTGAAAACCAAACTGCCGGAGCGCGACCGCGGCATGACCGTCTTCTACGCCACCGACGACAACCGGCTGGTCCGGAACGACCCGAAGCAGCAGATGCTGCCGCTCCGCGTCGTCGATATCGAAACGCCCCGCAAAGGCGAACTCAAGGAGGTCATCTGATGCCGCAGTACGAACCTGAAACGATCGGCGACGTCCAGGCCGCGATCGCGGCCGGGGCCGCCCTCGGCGAACCGCGCCCGGTCCCCGCCGACGGGACCCAGGGCGTCTATGCGGTCCTTCCGAAGGATTACGAGCTGACGTCGCTCGAGGAATATCTGCCGCGCCCGCTCCGCATCCGGCAGAAGGTCACGCTGCACGACACCGACAGCTTCATCGCCTATGTAAACGAGTTCGGCCGGCACGGCGTGAGCCACCTCTTCTTCAATGCCGAGAAAGAAGAGTTCGTGGCGGTGCTCGACTACCACGAAGCCACCGGCATCGCCATGCCGAACTGGTGCGAGCACGTGGCCACCTACACCACCCGCCGCTCGGCCGAGTTTCAGACGTGGCTCGGCAAGAACCGCCAGCAGCTTGGCCAGGTCGATTTCGCCCGCTTCCTCGAAGAAAACCTGCCCGATGTGGTCGAGCCCGCCGGCGCCGAGCTGCTCGAGGTCGCACTGACGCTCGAGGCAAAGAAGGAAGTGGCGTTCTCCTCCGGCGTGCGGCTCAGCAACGGCCAGATCCAGTTCACCTACGACGAGGAGATCCGCGGCACGGCCAAGAAGGGAACGCTTGAAATCCCGGACGGCTTCGTGCTCGGCATCTCCATTCACGAGAACGGGCCGGCATATCGCATTCCGGTGCGCCTGCGCTGGCGGCTGCACGACGGCAAGGCCGTGTTCTGGTACGAAATCCAGCGGCCGCACCGCTTCATCGCCGACGCGCTGAAGGAGATCCGCGACAAGGTTCAGGCCGAGACTGGCCTGGCGATCCTGTCCGGCGCGACCAAGTAGCGAGCACCAGCCAAACAGTTCGAGAGCACCACGGGACACGAGCGAGCCAAGCAGGGAGGAAGCAATGGAGACCAACACCACCATCGATACGGCCGCAGCGGCGCTCACCACCAGTGAAGCTCGGTTCCTGGTCAACGCGTATTACGAAGCGCGGGACCGGCGGAAAGCCGCCGCGAGCCAGACGGCGCCGATTGCCGATTGGCTCGGTGAATGCCACCGCGCCGAAGAAGAGCAGATCCGGAGAACGCTCGAAAGCTGGACGGAAACGATCCCCGCTGCCAGGTGGGCCAAGGGAATCGTCGGCCCGGTCATCGCCGCAGGGTTGGCCGCGCACATCGAGATCAGCCGCTGCCCCACGGTGGGGCGCATCTGGCGCTTCGCCGGCCTCGCCCCGACTCAGGTGTGGGTCAAAGGCAAGAAGTGCCCGTGGAACGCGGCGCTCAAGGCCTTGTGCTGGAGAATCGGCGAAGCCTTCGCCAGGTGGCCTTCGGACCAGGCGCACTTCTACGCCGGCCTGTACCGGCAGCGTAAGGCGCAGGAAGAGGCCGCGAACGAAGCCGGCAAGTTCGCCCGGCAGGCGGCGGCAAAGCTTCAGCTCGCCGGCGCCAACGACGAGGAGCGCCGCTGGTACGAGCAGGGCAAGCTTCCGCCGGCGCACATAGAAGCCCGCGCCCGGCGTTGGACCGTGAAGCTGTTCCTGGCCCACTACCACCACGTGGCCTGGACCTTGGCAACCGGCCGCGAGCCAGCCAGGCCCTACGTGATCTCGATCCTCGGCCACGCCGACTTCATCAAGCCGCCGAACTTCGACGGAGGTGGGCGGTGAACTCCGCAAACGACAAGCCGGACTATGGCATGCCGGTGCATCCGGTCTGCGACCTGTTTCCCTTGATGGACAAAGATTCGCTCGCCGGGCTCGCAGCGGACATCCGGGCGAATGGCTTGCTGCATCCGATCGCCGTTCACGAAGGACAGCTCGTCGATGGACGCAACCGGCTGCTGGCCTGCCGTGAGGCCGGAATCGAGCCGCGCTTCGCCGAGTGGAGCCAGATCTACCAGGGACCGATGCCGCTCGCGCGCTGGATCTGGAGCGTCAACGGCGAACGCCGCCACCTCACGATCGACCAGATCACGGCGGCTCAGGTGGCGATCAAGGCATGGGAGAAGCAGGAGGCAGCCCGCCAACGGCAAATCGACGCGGGCAAGCAGTTCCACAAGGGGCGCCGAAAGGTTGTGACCGGGCGGTCACAACCTTTGCCTGAAGCCGCCGGCAGGGTCCGCGAAAAGCTCGCCCAGGAGATCGGCGTCAGCCAGCGTAAAGTCGGCCAGGCGCTCGCTATCCAGAAAGCAGACCCGGAACTGCTGAAGCAGGTGGCCCAGGGAAGGCTCGCGTTGCGCGAAGCGGCGAGCCGCGTGAAAGGCGCACCTGCTCCGGAGCCCCAGACACCGCCGGCCGAATTGCCTCCGGCGCCTGCCTCCGCTCCGGAAGGCACTTCCAAGCGCCGGCAAATGATCGAGAACGCCGCCAAGCGCAGAATGATCGACGGGCTTTCACACATTCAAGGCGCCTGCCGCGGCCTTTCGCGATTGGATCTCTCCGCGGTCTTGAATGCCTGCACCGTGGAGGAAACACGGACCTGGGCGGCCATCGCCCGCAACGCGGCAAGGGATCTTCGCGCCGTCGCCTCGAAGCTTCTCGCCGCCCTTGGAGAAAAGGAATGAATCCGAAGAAACCGAAATCCCGCATGGTGCGGGTCGAGGCCCAAACCCTGCGCATTCATCCTCTCGCGCAGCGCGGCCTCGTGCCCGCCAAGCTCAAGAAGCTGATGGCCGAACTGGACCTGGATGCGATCGGCGTCTTGCATGCGGTCGAGTACGAAATCCCCGGCCACGGCCACGGGATCTGGATCATCGACGGACAGCACCGCTGGCGCGCGCTGATGGAGCACGGGTTCGGAGAATGGCCGGTGGAAGTGAAAATCCACAGCGATGTCACCGACAGCGCCAGGGCCTCCGAACTGTTCCTAAAGCTCAACGATCGTTCGCCCGTTTCGCCTTACGACAAGTTCGTCAACGAGGTCAAGGCGGGCTTCCCGGGTGCGGTCGGCATTCTCGATTTGCTTCACGCCCGCGGGCTGGAACTCATGCGCACCAGCGGCGACGGGCACATTTGCTGCGTCTCGGCGCTGAAGAAGATTCACGGGCTGGACGGCGGAAAGGCGCTCGCGCTCGCTCTGGATACGGTGCTCGCAGCCTGGGGCAAGATTGCCGGCGCGGTCGAGGGCGCCGTGATCGAGGGCATCGGGTTGATTTACGGAACCTACGGCGCCTCCGTGGATCAGGCGGCGCTCGTGAAGAAGTTGGCCAAGTATCCCGGCGGGGCGGCCGCGCTGGTCGGGGATGCGAAAGGCCTCAGGAACCTTCGCGGAGCTACGCTCGCCCGCTGTATCGCCGAAGCGGCCCTCGAGAAGTACAACGCCGGCCGGCGCACGGGCAGGCTGGACCCGCTGTAGGCAGGAGATCCGGAAATGAGCGACTACAAAACGCGTCTGCTGCTGGCCTGCCTGGCCGCATTGGTCCAGCGCTGCGGAAAAGCGATCGTGATCGCCGACGGCGATGTCGAATCGGCGCTCGATAACCACACCGAGGTGATGTGGGAGCACGACCATCACGCGAAGTGCGTCCGCTTGACCGTGCCGGTGGAGGCACAGCGGTGAAGCGGCAGCCGGTGCTGGAAAAGAGCATCGTTGGCAGCATCGTGAAGGCGGTCAAAGCCCGGCCTGGTGTTGTCATCCGGAAGCGCCATGGCACCGCGATGGGCGTGGCCGGCGACCCTGATCTTTACGGGACCATCGGCGGCCGCCATTTCGAGATCGAGGTAAAGCGGCCTGGTTCGCAGTTGACCGAACTCCAGGCGCAGCGATTGCGGGAGTGGGCGCAGGCGGGCGCCATCACCGGAGTTGCGTACACGGCCGAAGACGCACTGCGGATTCTGGGGATCTCCGCATGATCTACGGGTCCGTCTGTTCCGGCATCGAGGCCGCCACAGTCGCCTGGCACGGGCTCGGCTGGCGGCCGGCGTGGTTTGCCGAGGTCGATCCGTTCGCGAGCGCCGTGCTCGCGCACCGCTACCCGGATGTTCCGAACTATGGCGACTTCACGAAAATCGAATCCGCCGGGCCAATCGAGCTTCTCGTGGCAGGCACGCCCTGCCAGTCCTTCTCGGTCGCCGGCCACCGGCTTGGATTGGATGACCCGCGTGGCAACCTCACGCTCGAGTATCTCCGGCTTGCTGCGCGAGTTCGACCGCGCTGGCTCGTCTGGGAAAACGTGCCCGGTGTCCTGTCGGTGGACGGCGGACGGACGTTTGGAGCCGTCGCCGGGACGCTGGCTCAACTCGGGTACGGGCTCGCGTATCGAATTCTGGACGCTCAGTACTTCGGAGTGCCCCAGCGCCGCCGACGCGTCTTCGTTGTCGGATATCTTGGAGCGTGGCAGGCTGCCGCGTCGGTACTTTTTGAGCGCGAAAGCCTGCGCCGGGATCTTGCGGCGCGCCGAACGGCGGGCGCGGGCGTTGCCGCCCTTACTGCTCACAGCCTTGGCGGCTGTGGCGGGGACGTTAAGCAGGCCCAGGCAGGCCACCTGATCGCCTTCGGCGGCAACAACACCTCCGGTCCCATCGGCGTGGCCGCGGCCGTCAACGCGCACGGCGGCGCCGGGCGCATGGACTTCGAGACCGAGACAATCTGCGTCGAGATCTCGCCCCCACTGCTCGCCGGCGCGAACCGCACCGGCGGCGACCGGTTCCCCGGCATGAGCGTGGACACGTGCGAGTCGCTGATAGCGCACACGCTCCGCAGTGAGGGAATGGATGCCAGCGAGGACGGCACCGGGCGCGGTGTGCCGCTGTTACCAGTCGCGTTCTCGTGCAAGGACGGCGGCGGCGACGCTCTCGAAAACTTAGCTCCAACCCTGCGCGCGATGGGCCACCAAGCCTCGCATCCGAATGCCGGAGGTCAACTTGCAGTGGCATTCCGCGCCGCGGGCCAGGATGGATTCGTTCCGCGCGGGATTGCGCCTCCGGTGTGCGCGAGCGACGGCGGCGGAGTAGCCGCGCCGGTGGTCTTCGAATCCCGTTTCGTGCGGAACGGCCGCGGCGCTCCCTGTACCGTCGTGCCGCCGCTCAAGGCGCAGTCCGGCGCTTCCGGGCGCGGCGACGGCGCGCCCCTGGTGGCCACGTGGGTCGCGGTGCGCCGGCTGACCCCGCGCGAGTGCGAGCGGCTGCAGGGCTTTCCGGACGACTGGACACTGGTGCCGAACTACCGGCGCAAGCTGCGCGCCGGCGAGGCCGAGGAGATCGCGGCCTATCTTGGCATTCCCGTCGAAGAGGCGCGGGAGCTTGGGGCGACGCCCGACGGCCCGCGTTACAAAGCCATCGGCAACTCGATGGCGGTGCCCGTGATGAAGTGGATCGGCCACCGCATCGATACGGTGGACCGCATCCTCCGGGAGGCCGGATGACGATTCCCGCCTACAGCCTCGAAGCGCTGCGCCGGTTTCGCGAGGAGCGGAAGAAGCCGAAGCGGGAGCTTTCGATCCTCGAACAGGTGCCGCCGGATGCGCCGGCGGACGACGCCGTTTTGACCGTGTGGAACGGCGAGCGGTTCGTCGCGTGGGAGAAGTGGCTCGCCACGGCGCCTGTCGTGATTGAGGACCGGGCGGCCGGACCGGTCATTTCCGCCGATGCCGAATGCGTCAGCGCGGACTGCGGCGGAACGCGGGTCTGGCTCGTAAGGGATGGCGACCGCTGGCTGATGTTCGCCCGGTCGCGGAAGAGCAGAAGGAAGGATTTCGCATCGCCGTTCCTGGAGCACGCGATCCGAACGGCGGAAGCCTGGTACGGTGCGCCTGCTACCGGTTGGCAAGTGGAGAAGAGGCGAAATGGAAAGCACAACGACGAAGCAGAAGGTCGCGCAACTGGCGCGGTACTTTCGGACGTTCACCGGCCTGAGAGTGCATCCTCTGGCTCCGAGTCCGGATGAGATCGATATCGACGACATCGCCCACTCGCTGGCGCACCAGTGCCGTTTCTTGGGCCACACGGACGGCTTCTATTCGGTGGCTCAGCACTCGGTCCTAGTGAGCGAGGTCGTGCCGGGGGCCGATGCGCTCTGGGGCCTGCTCCACGACGCAGCCGAAGCGTATCTGGGCGACCTGCCCGCGCCAATCAAGCGCGAGCCGGACATGCGCGTCTACCGTGCCGCCGAGGGGCGGCTTTTGGCGGCGGTGGCGGCGAAGTTCGGTCTGGCGCCCACGCTGCCTGCGTCCGTCGCAGAGGCAGACCGGGTCGTCCTCGCCACAGAGTTCCGCGACGTGACCACGGTCGATGACCTCGACTGGATAGTCGCGGAGTGCGGCTTTGCGCCATCCGATTGCCTCTGGATCACGCCCTGGCCGCCAGCCGTCGCCGAGGACCGCTTCCTGCGCCGCTTTTGGGAGCTGAACAGATGACGCCGCTCGAGTTCCTTAATCAGCTCTGGCAGTACAAGCCGGAAAACCATACATCCTCATCTGGACCCTGCCCGACAAGCGCTCGCGCTGGTTCATCAACATCCCCGACGCCGCGGAGTACGTTGCCGGCGTCAACGGCAGCAAGGACGTCTATGTCGGGCTCGGCCTGGCAGGAAAGGATTACGGGCCGATGCGCCGCTGCGTATCCGGCGAAGTGACCGCGATCGCCGGCATTGGGTCCGATTTCGATCTGCTTTCCGAGGCCCACGGGAAAAAGGCTCTGCCGCGGACTGTCCAAGAGGCGCTCTCGATCCTGCCGCCAGGAATGGAGCCAAGTTTCGTCGTTCTGACCGGCAACGGCTTGCACTGCTGGTGGCTCCTGAAGGAGCCGTGTGTCTTCGACACCGATGCGGAGCGGAGCGATGCCGCGCGCGTCGTGACCCGATGGCACACCTTGCTGAGGCTGCGCGCGGCCGCGAAAGGATGGGCCTACGACCGCCTCTCCGACCTGGCGCGCGTCCTCCGGATTCCGGGCACGGTTAACCACAAGGACCCGGAAAATCCAAAGAAGGTCACGCTGCTGTCCGCCTCCGATCGCCGCTACAACCTCTCCGACTTCGAGGAGTATCTGGACGAAGCCGCGATTCCCGATCCGGAAGCGGAGGAGCGCGCGGCCCGCGAGTGGAGCGAACGCTTCCAGGATAAGCCCCTCGTTCTCAACTTCAGCGCGCGCATCCCCGAGGAGACGCTCAAGAGCTGGATGGATATCGATCTCCGCTTCCGCAACACCTGGCTACGGCAGCGGCACGACCTGAAGGATCAAAGCCAGAGCGGCTACGACCTGGCGCTGGCCTGCTTTGGGACGGAAGCGGGGCTGAGCGAGCAGCAGATCGTCGATCTGATCATCCACCACCGGGCGCTGCACAACCAGCGGCAGCGCACCCGGCTCGATTACTACCAGCGAACGCTCGCCACGGCGAGCCGCCGCACGGGCGGCATCGACCCCATCGACGTGCTCTCGGGAACAGCGACCGCGCCCTGCACTCAACCCGAGCAGCCGCAGGCAGACAGCGCGCCGGAAGTTCAGCCCGTACCGGACCCGGCCACGGCCAAAGCCGTGCTGTGCGAGCGCATCTCGCAAGTCCTGGGCGTCCGCATTCTCCGGCTGATCAAAGTCACCGGCAAGGAGCCGACGTACCAGATGGAACTGGAGACCACCACGGTCGAGTTCCCCAATGTCGGCAGATTCATCGACCAGGCGAGCGTCCGCGTCGCCATCGCGAGCGCCACGAACAAGCTCATTCCAAAGGTCAAGCCGAAGGTCTGGGAGCAGCTCGCGCAGACCATGCTGGACGCGCTGATCGAAACCGAGGGCGGAGACGAGACCGACTTCAAGGGCTCGATCCGCATGTACGTCAATCAGTACCTCACCGACACGGGCTTCATCGAAACGATAGAGAACCAGCCGCCCAGCTCGCTCCGCTTTCCCACGATCATCAACGGCCGCATCGCCATCTGCTCGAGCGATCTTCAGCCGCACGTCAACAAGAACTTCTCGCAGGCGCTGTCGGTGAAAGCCATCGCTTCCATGCTGGCCGCGATCGGCGCCAGGAACATCCAGGTCAAGGGAAAGACGTTCAA